>CAZVDW010000485.1:0-13538 GCA_964625645.1 uncultured Rhodospirillaceae bacterium | reverse complement strand
CGTGGAGCCCACCATGTCGCAGAACATCACCGTGATCTGGCGGCGCTCGGCCTGACTGCTCGGCGTGCTCGCGCTCTGCCCGCCCTCGGCCACCGCCGCCAGCAGCTTGCGCCGCGGCCCGATCGGCAGCCCCATGTCCTTGAGGTCGGCATCGGTGACGTGGCGCAAGGTGGCGAGATCGATTTCCTCGGCCTCGAAGGCCTCGGCGAACTCGCCAAGCCCCAACTCGTCTAGCCATGCGCGGATGGACTGCATTACCGCCTGCCCCCCAGTGGGAGCAGACTATATCATCTGCGCTCAGCCCTGGTAGCCATCTGCCAGGCTGCCATCGGCATTGCAGAAGCCGCCGGGAACAAGTGCTCCATCGATGACTGGGGACTGGAACCTGCGCATAAACCAGCCCGGATTATTGCTGGCATGGCTCGAGACGAGCCCCGCGCCCAGATCGTGCTTGCGGGTTACCGGGGGCTGCCAGCAAAGGGCGCGGAGGCAGTACTTGATGGGTCTCGGTGTGGAGTCACTTGCCGCGGAGGGCAGAGCAGCAGCCTCGACTTCGGAAAGGCCGCCGGCCGTGACCGCGACCTCGCAGGCAATGTCCGCGTCTTCTTCGAAGGTGTCGCTGAGAGAGGGAAGCAGTTCCACCAAGCCTGTCCTGGGCGTGGCGCTGTCCCAGGCGCCGAACTCGGTCAACCGGGTAACGATCTCGACAGGCGTTTCACCGGCCCCGACGCGTTCGTCGATCCAGTCCCGCAGCGCTGCGGACGTATGGTACACAAGCTGCATCGTGGGCCGCAGCGAATGCTCGGCCACCACACCCGTTCGCACCCACAGCGCGATCTTCTGGGTGCCCAGGGCCGTCATGAGCAAGATGAGAACGATGAGCCCCGCCCGACCTAACCATGCAGAACCTGTTACCAAGCCTGTCGAGGCGCGGGCATGGCCGAGCAGCAGGCTTCGATAGGCAGCCGCGCACAAAGCCGCTCCGACCAGGGCGATCGGCAGGGTGGGATCGGCAGTCAGCATGGCCATGCGGTCGAGCTGCCTCTCCGGGGCAAGCGCCTCATAGGCCGAGTCCAACCAGATCATGGGGGCGGCGGCCACCGAGAGGCCGAAAATGGCGAGGCCGAGCGCTAAGGCCGGTGGCAACTGTGCCGACGTCAACCGTATCCAATGTTCCTGGGCCATGGTGCGCAAGCCGAGCGGCGGAAAGGTGACGCGGCATATCATCGCCAAAATTCCGGTGAATACCGCGCCGGCCGCAACCATGGGCAAGAACGCCCCCGTGGCGCCGCCCGACGCTGCCCAGATCGGCGCGTAAGCATCGTCCAACTGGGTCAATGCCAACAGCAGCGCGCCTTGCACGGTAGCAAAGAGAGCAAGCGCCAGGCAGAACTGCGCGATCGCGTAGCCGATGTTTGGCAGAAAGCGCGCCGGCCATCTCAGCACCGCCTTGCCATCGACCACAGCCAAGGGCAGGCTTTCCAGTGTCCAGGCGATCACCGCAATCAGCGCCGAAAGACCGATTAGCAGAGCGAATCCCGGGTGCAGTTTGGCGAAGGCCAGTCCGAACAGGGCGGCCAAGACGGCTGTCGGTATGAGGAAACCAATGACCCCGCGCATGGCAGCGTTCAGCGGCTTCGACAAACTCAAAGACGGATCATCCACACATCCATAGATAGTGGATACTTCCGAAAATTTCAATCGGCCGCGCTGATCCGACCTGCGCTCAGCCCTGGTAGCTCTCGGCGAGATCGCCGTCGCGGGTGCAAAAACCGCCCGGGCCCGGCACCTCGTCGCTGAGGGTCGCGGCGGAGTTCTGTGCCGCCCAGCCCGGGTTGGCACTGGCATGGCTCGAGAACAGCCAGGCGCGGCTCTCCCGCTCCCGCGTCACTGGCGGTTGCCAGCAATAGCTGCGCAGGCAAAACTTGATGGGTATCGGCTCGGCATCGTCCTCTGCCGCCGGCACGGCCGCCGCCTCCGCTTCGGACAGCGTGCCCGCCCGGATTACGAAATGGCAGGAAAAGTCCTTTGTCTTGCCATAGGTCTCGGCAAGGGCCGGCAGCAGCTCGACCAGGCCCTGCTCGGGCAGGGCGCTGTCCCATTCCCCGAACTCGTTCAGCTTGGCGGCGATGTCCGCGGCCGCATCGCCGGCCGCGACACGCTCGCCGATCCAGCCACGCACCGCCGTATCCGTCTCGATCGTCGGCGAGATCGCCGGCACCAGCGTGAAGGCGGCAACCAGCCCGGTACGCAGGGAAAAGGCGTTGACATAGACGCCCGACAGAACCGCGAGCGCGACAAGCGCCGTGAGCGGCACCTGGGCGGCACTGCTGGGCGAGGCGCCCCCGCTCGCCGCGGCACGCGCATGCCCGAGCGCCAGGCCGCGATAGGCCGCCAGGGCAAGGCCGGCACCGATCAAAGCCAATGGCAGCATGGCGAACTCAGCCATCATGCCAACGGGATCGCCATGCCAGGACAAATTCTGGGTCTCGGCAATCGGCTCCATGCCGATCATAACGGCGGCGGTCACGATCACGCCAAGTATGGCGGTGCCGAGCGCCAGGGCGGGCGGCAACTGCCGCGCCGCGGCTGCCGTCCAGTGGTCGTGGATGGCTGCCCTCAAGGCAGCCCGGGTCAGGAATCCGCCACGCGGAAAGGCGAGCAGGCAGACAACGGCCGACGCCGCAATCAGCACCACCGCGATCGCTGCATAGAGCAACATCTCGAGTCCGAGCCCGCCGGTCATGGCCCAGATCGGATGGTAATACTCGGAGACCGCCGAGAGCACGACGAGCAACGCCGCTTGCAGCGCGCCGGCAAGCACAAGCCCAAGCCAGATCTGCGCAATCGCGTAGCTGAGGCTGATCAGCAGGCGCGCCGGCCAAGTCGGTGGCGCCACGCCCGAGACCGTCGCCAACGGCAGGCTGGCTAGGGTCCAGGCAACCACGGCCAGGAAAATCACAAGGCAAGCGGCCGTGGCGAACAGCGCTTCGAATTGGACGAAGGCAAGCAGAATCAGTGCTGTAAGGATCACGGCTTGGACGACAAGACTGACGATTCCGCCGCTGCTGCTCGCACTCGAATCCGAGGCCGTCATGCTCCCCTCCCTGTCGACACAGCCGATACTGCGACAAATCGTAACACGTAACGATTCGCGACGCAGGCGGTTATGCGCTGCTGCGTGCCTCGGCCAGGGCCGCGGGAAGCGCCTCTTGCAACAGATCGAGATCGTCCGCAAGCCCGGCGCTGATGCGGATGCAGCGGTCGAGCGGGGCGACGCCGGGCATGCGCACGAAGACGTCGCGCCTGCCGAGCGCTTCGAGCACGGCCCGGGCAAGCGCGCCGCCGCCACCGCAATCGACGGCCACGAAATTGGTCGCCGACGGCAGGCTGCGAAGGCCGTTGTCGGCGGCAATGGCGGCAATGCGCTGGCGCGCGGCGCCGACCTTGGCGATCACGCCGGCCATGTGCCCACCATCGCCGAGCGAGGCCAGGGCCGCCACCTGGGCCATGCGGTTGACGCCGAAATGATTGCGCACCTTATCGAAAGCGCCAACCAGCCCGGCCTCGCCGAGCGCATAGCCGACACGGGCGCCGGCCAGGCCATGGGCCTTCGAGAAGGTGCGGAAGCGCAGCACCTTGGCGTTGGAAACGTCGAGCGGCGGTACGCTGCCCGCCGGCGCGAAGTCGGCATAGGCTTCGTCGAGCACCAGCAGGCAGCGATCGGGCAGGCGCGCGATCATGTCCTCGATGGCCGCAGCGTCCGACCAGCTGGCCATGGGATTGTCCGGATTGGCGAGATAGATCAGGCGCGCCTTCTCGCGCACGGCCAGGTCCAACAAGGCCTGTGGGTCCTCGCGGTCGTCGCGATAGGGAACGGTGACGAGGTGGCCACCGAAGCCGACGACGTGGAAGTTGAAGGTGGGGTAGGCGCCGAAAGAGGTCGCCACCGTCACGCCGGGCTCGACGAAGAGGCGCACCATATAGCCGAACAGCGCATCTATGCCCTCGCCGACCACCACGTTCTCCGGCGCCACACCATGGTGTGCAGCAAGCGCCGCCTTCAGGTCGTAATTCTCAGGATCGCCGTACTGCCACAGCGCCGCCGCTTCGGCCTGCATTGCCGCGATCGCCTTGGGCGAGGGGCCGAAAACGCTTTCATTGGCACCGATGCGCGCACGAAACGCCTTGCCACGCCTGCGCTCCAGGGCCTCGGGGCCGACGAAGGGGACGCTTTGCGGCAGGCTGTCGGCGAGCGACGTGAAGTCATAATCCGCCACGCCCGCTCCCCCCTGTCCTCAGTCCGGTTCGGGCCAGTATAGCACGAAGCCGCCGCGGTTCGGCATCTCCACCTCGGGCAGGCTGTCGGCATCCATGACCGCGCCATCCTCGATGATGTCGTTCAGGCTGAGCAGATAGGCGGTGACAGCATAGACGTCGTTGTCGCTGAGCGACATCGGCCGGTCATAGGGCATGGCGCGGCGCACATAGTCGAAAATGGTGGTGGCATAGGGCCAATAGCTGGCGACGGTCTTGACCGGCTTCTCGCTTGCCAGTGAGCCGACGCCACCAGCCAGGGCGTCGGCGAAGCCCTCGCCGCCCCTGGCGCTCCTGCCATGGCAACGTTCGCAATGGACTTCATAGACCTCGGCCCCGCGCGCGGCGTCGCCCTGGCCCGGCGGCAAGGTGGCGCCGTCGGGGGCGATGCTGATGTCCCACTTTGCCACCTCTTCCGCCGAGACGGGCTCTCCCAGCTCAGGGCCGGGCTCGGCGAAAGCGGGGTACGCAACGCCGAGGAACGCGGCCAGGACCCAGGCCTTGCGGCGATCAGATATAGACATTGCTGACCTCCCCGTTTGCGGCAATGCCCCAGGTCTGGATGGCGTTGCAGTGGTAGAGATGCCCGGCCGCATATTGCTCGGACCAGACGTCGCGGCGCAGCTGGGTGTTGCCGCCTTCGTCGGTGGCACGGCTTTGCAGCACCGCCGGTGCGCCATCCCAGCGCCAGGGCAGGCGGAAGCGCGTCAGCGCCATCGGCAGCACCGGCCCGTCGAGCGCCGCCTCGGCCCAGCTCTTGCCGCCATCGGCCGAGACCTCGACGCGGCTGACGCGGCCGTGGCCCGACCAGGCCAGGCCGGAGATCTGGTAAAGCCCGGGCCCGCGCATGTTCAGTCCCGTCGCCGGGCGCGTGATGGCCGATTTCACGTCCATGCGGAAAGTGAACTGGCGCGCCACGCCATCGGGCATAAGGTCGGAATATTTCGAGGTCTCGTCCTTGGTGTGGGTCGGCCCCTCGGTGACCTTGATGCGGCGCAGCCACTTGACCGACATGTTGCCTTCATAGCCCGGCAGCACGAGGCGCATGGGATAGCCGTTTTCCGGGCGCAGGCGCTCGCCGTTCTGATAGAGCGCGACGATGGCATCGTCGAGCGCCTTCTCCATGGGAATGCTGCGGCTCATGGCGGCGGCATCGGCACCTTCGGCGAGGATCCACTTACCGCGCGGATCGAGCCCCGCTTCGTCGAGCAGGACGGAAAGCGGGATGCCGGTCCATTCGGCGCCCGAGATCAAGCCGTGGATCATGCCCACGGGCACCTGCATGGGCTCGGGGAACAGGTTGCTGTTGAAGAAGCTGTTGCCGGCGCATTCGATGAACATGAGGCGGCTGGTCATGGGATAGCGCAGCAGCGATTCCATGTCGAACTTGAGCGCCTGCGCGACCAGGCCGTGGATCAGGAACTCGTGCCTCTCCGGGTCGATCAGCGGCCGGCCGTTGTGGCTGCGCTCGAAATGCAGGCCGTTGGGGGTGATGGTGCCTTCGAGGCTCTGCAGCGGGGTCAAGCCGACGCCGGCACCAGGGGCCAGTTCGCCATAGGGCTGCAGGACAGTGCGCGCCGCCGCCTGCTCGAAACGGGCCGGGTCGCCATAGGCACGAAAATCGCCGCCCCTCACGGTCATCCAGCCCGGCGCGTCATTGCCGATAGAATCCGCGGCGGCGGCAACACCGGGCAGGCTCGCGGCAGCTGCCGCGCCCGCTGCCAGGAATCTGCGCCGGTGCAGCAGGCCGCCGCCGGCGACGGGCTCGCCGAGCGCGTCAGCGGCGGGCAGGCTCTTCTTCTTGGGCATTTGCTCTTCCCTTTTCTATTCTGCCGCAATGGGCTCGGGCGCCTCGGCAAGGCGCTCACGGCGCTCGCGCCGTGCCACCAGGGGCGGGCAGACCTGATCGTCCTGATAGGCGACCTGGCAGGCCAGACAATGGTAGCACTCGTTGAGATTGATGGCGCCGTCATCGCCGATCGCCTGCACCGGGCAAAGCGGCTGGCAGGTGTTGCAGCTGCGGCCGCATTCGGGCCGGCGCTTCAGCCAGAGCAGCATGCGCCAGCGCCCGAGGATGGCGAGGCCGCCGCCGAGCGGGCAGAGATAGCGGCAATAGGCACGCTCGACGAACAGGCCGGCGGCGAGCACGGCGAGCGCGAACAGCACATAGGGCCAGGCGCGCACGAAGCCGAACAGGATCGCCGTATTGAAAGGCTCGATCTCGACGGCGCGCATGACCCGCGGCTGGTCGATGAAGACCAGCGCGACCAACGCCATCGCGGCGACATATTTGACTGCCCAAAGGCGTTCGTTGAGCGCGCCTGGCAGTTGCCGCTGGCGCACCCCGAGCCGCCGCGCGGCCTTGTTGAGCAGCTCCTGCAAGGCGCCGAAGGGGCACAGCCAGCCGCAAAAGATGCCGCGCCCGAGCAGCAGCAGGGTCAGCCCGCCGAAGACCAGCACGATCAGGGTCAGGGGATCGAGCAGCAGCGCCTCCAGCCCGCCGCCTTCGAACGGCGCCCGAGCCAGGGTGATGAGATGGGTTATCGAGAGCTGCGCGCCTGCGTACCAGCCGATCCAGACCAGCGAAACAGCCAGGAAGCCGCCCCGCAGCCAGGGTAGCCAGTGGGCATGGCGCACCAGGCGGCTCTGGTCCAGAAGCACGGCCGACAGCGCGGCGAGAGCGGCCAGCAAGAGGCCGATCCTGGCACTCTGGTCCTGCCACAGCGACAGCCACAGCCCCGGCACCTCCGCAGCACGATTGTCGGCCGCCGCGACCATGCGCGGGATGGCCTCGATCACCAGCTCCGCCGGCAGGCTATAGCTCAGGCCGAACTTCGCAGCCGCCCCGAAGGCGATCTCGAGTGTCCAGGGCTGGCTGCCGTCGAATCCGCTCGCCGCCGGCACGCGGATCAGCGTCAGCTGTGTCCTGGCCGGCGCGCCGGCGGCGGCTAGGCTGTCGAAGGGCACCAGGTCGAGCGCGGCCAGGGGCAGCACGATCCCGGCCTGGCGCAGGCGAAGCCGGCTTGGCTGTGGCGTCTCGGCGAGGGTCGCCACACTTTGGTGCAGGCCGGCGCGCCCGGCCGCGGCCAAGAGCAGCAGCGAGTCGCCCGCCGCCAGCTCGGCCATGGCCGCCGCATGGGCCTCCGCGCCAAGCAGATTGCGGCCGATCAGCGCCGGTGTCGCCAGGGCGACGGCAAGGTCGGCGAAAAGCATGTCGGCAGGGCCGGCGCCAAGCTCCGCGGCATGGGCCGCGACATCGCCATTGCTGAGGCTCAACCGGCGCACGGCGCCGATGGCATGCAGGCCCGCCCAGTCGAGCGGGCGGAAGCTGGCGAGATCGAGCCGGCGGCCCTCGCGGGAGCCGGGGCCGAGCAGATTGCGCGAGACGGCGACCGCGCGCCCGGCGCGATAGATGGCGTCGAGCATGGCCAGCACACTGACCTCGCCGCGCCCGCCATAGCCCTCGGGCACCGTGGGTGTGGCGGTCAGCACGTCGAGACCGGCCAAACGGCCAAGCGCCTCTTCCAGCGCCGCGCGGCCACCGAGATTGCGCAGCAGAGGCTCGTCCCCGGCGATCAGCGCGGCGCCAGTGACGCGGGCCTTGAGATCGAGGCCGAGCAGGATATCGAAGCGGCTGGCGCCATAGCCGCGCGGCTCGACCAGGTCGCCCACGGAAAAGACGTAGCCGGCAATGTCGCCGTCGCGCACGACTTCGGCGGCGGCCGGGCGGCCGGCGGCCGGCAGGGCACGATCCGCGCCGGGAAAACTCTCTGCCAGGCGGTCCGGGGTCAGGCGGTCAGCGAGCGTGTCGGGCTTTGCAGCTTGGGATCCCGAGGCCAGCCCCAGCGCACACAGAAGCGCCGGGATGGCGAGCCGTCCGATCGATTTGGTCACGAGCGTCCCCCAAGCACCTGCCGCGGTGATGTGCGGCGGGCGATGCATAGCAAGAACGCGCGGGCACGGAAAGGCCCTATGCCGCCGCCGCGCGCGCGGCCCGCTTGCGCCGCTGGATCAGCGGCGGGCAGCTGCTCTGATCGAAATACTCGACCTGGCAGTCCAGGCATTGGAAGCATTCGTTCATGTCGATACTGCCGTCGCCGCGGATGGCCGCGACCGGACAGAGCCGTTGGCACGCCGCACAGGGATTGCCGCATTGCGGGCGTTGCCGGAGCCAGCGCATCACGTGCCAGCGGCCGAGCACGCCGAGCACGGCGCCCAGCGGGCAGAGGAAGCGGCAGAAGGCGCGCTCGACGAAGAGCCCCGCCGCCACCAGGATTCCGGCATAGAGCACATAAGGCCAGTGGCGTGCGAAACCGACCACGATGGCGGTCTTGAAAGGCTCGATCTCGGCGGCCACCTGGGCGGCGTCGCTCGACCATATGGCGAGTCCGAATATCACCAATGCGGCCAGATATTTGATGGCCGACAGGCGCTCGCCCAGACCCTCCGATATGGCGACGCGCGGCAGGCGCAGGGCGCGCGCGATGACGCCGGCGATCTCCTGCAAGGCGCCGAACGGGCACAGCCAGCCGCAGAAGATGCCGCGGCCCCACAGCAACAAGGTGACCAGCACATAGGCCGAGAGCAGGAATATCAGCGGATCGAGCAGCACCAGTGCCGGGTCGAGCCCGGAGATCATGGTGCGCGCATAGGTGACGATGTTGAGGGTGGTCAGCTGGGCATCGGCGATCCAGCCGAGCCAGACCAGGACGACCGTCAGAAAGCCGAGTCGAAGCGTGCGATAACGGCGGCGGTTGCGGACCAGCCGGTCCTGCCACAGCAGCATCAGCGAAAGCGTGGCGAGCAGGCCGGCGAGCGCCGCGATATCGCCGGCGCGAGCCACCCAGACCCTTTGCCAGTCGTTCAGCAGGCTTTCGCGCAACAGGCCGAAGAGCACATAGGAAGGCTCCTTGTACCCCGCTTCCTCGAGTGCCAGGTCGCTGCCGGTGACGAATGTCGCGGGCAAGGCGTAGGCCAGACTGTGGCTGGTCTCGCCGAGATCGAATTCGAGCGCCCAGGGCTTGAGGGCGTCGAAGCCGTCGCGAAGCCCAAGGCGGAACATCACGCGCTCGCCAAAAAATGGCGCGCCATCGACGATTATCGAGGGCTTGCCGAGCTTGTTGTCGCGGCTGAGCGCCAGGGCCTTGCCGTCCTGGACGATGCGCACATTGGCATAGGGCGTGCTGCCGCTGGGCGTCTTGCCGAATATCGCCGGATTGCCGCTGCCGGCGAAGACCAGCAGGTGATCGCCGCTGTCGAGTCCCGAGACGTGGAAGGTATGCCAGCTGTCGCCGAAGAAATTGCGGCCGATGCCCGGCGGCGTGGCAAGCGCGGCATAGACTTCCAAGGTTTCGCCAGCGTCGCCCGGCACGGCAAGCCTGGTCACCGCGCCCTCGTCGAGCAGCGCCTGCCAGGCGCGCGGCCCGTAGCTGCCCATATCGACCCTGACGCCGTCGTCCAGGTCTTCGATCATGCCATATTGCGCGGCGATCTTGCGGGCCGAAGAGAGCACCGCCGAGCGCATCAGCTCGCTGCTCACCGTGGCGCCTGAGATGGCGTCGGCGGTCTCGCGCACATGGCGCAGGGACCGGTCGACGGGAAAGCCGGCGAGCTGGCGGAAAAAGCCGTCCAGGCGCGACGGCGGGATGGCGCTGTGGCTGATGATGGGCTCGTGATGCTCGACCACATGCACGCCGCGCAGGCGCCCTTCGAGATCGATGCCGACCAGCAGGTCGAAGGGCAACCCGGTGAAGCCGCCGATGGGGTCGGTGTCGTAGGTCGAGAGCACGTAGCCGGCCAGGGTATCGTCGATGAGCACTTCGGCCACCGCCGGCTCGCCCGCGATCTCGCCGACCTCGTCGGCCTCGGGGAAGGCCTGATCGAGGGCGCGGGCGGACAGGCGCCGGGCCAGCGGATCCTCCTTGTCTATGGCCTGGGCTGCGCCCGCCAGCGCGCAGAGCAGTGCGGCGGCGGCGAGGATCAGGCGATATGCGGGAAGGATAGCCATGGAGCCCAGGACGGATACGGTTTTGCGGCGCTCTTGTCGAGAGCTATGGCGCTGCCAGGATCGGCTGGGCCAGAATCCACAGGCTCAGCACGGTATAGGCGACCATCAGGGCCAGCAGCGGCAATTGCGCCAGATTGCCGGCCCGCGGCGAAGGCGCCGCGCCCTGCATCGCCACATGGCCCAGCACCACCGCCACGACGTGGCCGACGACGATCGCGCCCAAGGCCACGAACCAGGCATTGCCAGCAGTGAACAGACCCGGGTCGACGACCCGCCCGGCGCCGCCGAAGAGGTTCCAGCCGAAGCCGAAGGGGTCGGAGGCGAGCGGTATCGCCAGCTGACCGGCGATGACCAGGAAAGAGAGGTAATGGGCCAGGTGATAGGCGATGGCGATCGGCAGCAGCGTCAGGGCCAAGCGGCCGGCCAGGGACCAGGTGTCATGCCGCCCCAGGATTGCCCGCGTCAGCCGCATAACGATGAGAAAAGCCGCCAGCAAGGCCCAGGGAAAGGCCGCCATGGCCAGGCTCTCGACGCCGATCACAGCCGTGCCGAAGAGGTCGCGCAAGGCTACCAGGGCGACGAATGCCGCATCGGTCTCGAAGATGGCATCGACGACGGCCATCCAGGCCGCGGTTTCCATCAGGCCGTCGAAAGTGACGCTGCCCAGCATCAGGGCGACGAAGATCGTCATCGAGGGTGACAAGGGCGCTTCCGCGACGAGCCCGGCGCCCCAGGGCCGCAGCACCAGGCCGCGCTCGCCGGCGGCGCCGAGCGGCGCGAAGCGGCCGAACAGGGCGAAGGCGACCGTGAGCGCCTCGCCGCCGCGTAGCCAGGCTTCGGCGCCGTAGAGCGTCATGGCGGTCCAGGTGAGCAGCGAATAGGCGATGATGACCGTGGCCAGCATCGCCGGCTCCTCGCCGCGTGGCCAGACCGTCTCGATCCAGATGAAGACCATGAACAGCACGATCGCCGGCCAGCAGCCGAGGCCTTCGGGATAGGCGAGACGCGGCCTGACCCGGCCCAGCAGCCAGCGATGCAGCGTCGCCCAGGGGTTGAGCAGGGGCCAGAGATTGCCAAGCAGCGCCGCGACGAAGCCGAGCCCGACCCACCAGATCACCCAGACGAAGGTCGGCGCGATATTGCGCAAGGGGCTTTGCTCGCCGACCAGCCCGGCCACGATCACCAGCGCGAACAGCGCCACGCCGAGCAGGCCCAAGGCGGCCCTGGCGACGGCGGCGAGGGCGCGCGGCAGCACGAGGCGCGGCCAGGCGATGGGACGCGGCGGCTCGGTCCGCGCCAGGGCCAGCGCAACAATCCCCGACAGCGCGACCACCGCCGCGGACGCGGTCAGGTAGAGCGACAGCGGCAGCGGTGGCTGGTAGCGCTGGGCGAAGCCGTGGGCGAGAGCGGGCGCGGCCGGCAGGCCGCAAAGCGCGACTGCCAGCCAGTAGCGTTTCGTCAGCAGAATCGCGAGCTCACTCCCCGCGGCCGTTGTTGAAATGGCCGGCCTGGTGGTACCAGTCGGGCATGGCGGTGATGCTGTTGGGGTTGAGGCTCTGGCTGGTGAAGGTATCGAGGTTGCCCAGCACGCTGCCCGCCTCGAGGTCGATGACGGTGATCGTGCCATCGTTCATGAGCGGCAGGTTGTTGAGTGAGTTCTGCACATAAGCCAGGCTCTCGTCCGGCGTGAAGGCGACGTGATGGGCGCCGCCCGCGGCCGGGAGCTGCGCGATCTGCTTCGGTGCCAGCAGGCCGCCGCTGATGTCGAAAATATGGAAGGCGCCGGGCAGGGCGGTGGTTACGTAGAGCCTGTCGACCGCCTTGTTGACGTAGATCTCGAGCGGCATGCCCGCGTCCACGGCCTCGAAGTCGAAAACCTCGCTAACCTCGAAATCCTGGCTCGCCGGATCCCACACCGCCGCCGCCAGCGTGCCTGCCATCATGTTTGTGATGTAGGCGACGGGCGGGTCGCTATGGGGCACGAACAGCACCTCGACCGGGGCCGGAGTCTTACTCTTGAGCGAGGTCTCGATGCTGCCGAGCACGGCACCCGTGCTGGCCTCGATGACCTCGATCGAATTGCCCATGCCGCTCATGTCCGGCGCCACGCAATCGGTCACCAGCATGCGGTCGATGCCCTCGTGCAGGCCGATGCCGTGGGGATAGCTCCCCGGCAGCTCAATGGTGCCGGTGGCGACGTCGGCGACGGCATCGCCCACCACCACATTGCTCGTGCCCATGCAGGTCACGTACCAGCGGCTGTTGTCGTCGGAGAAGACGATGTCTTCCTGTACGGCGCAGCCCGGCGTGGCTATGGCCTTCGCCCGATAGGGAAACCGCGCCATGTCGATGACATAGAGCTGCGGCTGCGACAGCGAGGTCACATAGGCCTTGCTCTGGTCCTTGTTGTAGAAAATATGGTGCAGGGCGCTGTCGCCGGGAAACGGCATGTCGAGCAGGATGCGCCCGTAGTCTGGCGAGTCCAGGTCGAGCTCGACGATGGCGATGCCCTGCCGGGTGGCGCCGGGTGCCGACTGCATGCGCAGGGATTCGAGCGTATCGCCGGGCTTGCTCTCATAGTTGAGCAAGGCCAGCCGCTCGGCTTGCGCCGCAACGGAAACGGCGAAGACGAGCACAGCCGCAGCCGCGATCGATCGCATCATGGTCCACCTCCCTGCCTTCCTTGACCCACCGGCGATTGCCAGGATCGCCGATTTCCGGATGCGTTACCAGGGAGTCGCGATATCCGCCCGGCGCAGGCCACGGCCCGCATTACCCCCACGCTCCGGGCAGATCGCAGAGGTTGGCCACGCCAATGGCGAGAAGGACCAGCACCAGTGGCGTGGCCCGCATGTACGAAAGGCCGGCTTTGATGTCGGCAAGCACGGAGGAGTACGAACGTCCGGCCGCTCCCACAGTCCTCGGAATGGAGATGGTGAGCGCCATGGATACCAGCGCCATCGACCCGATGGCGTAGTAGACTCCATCAGGGCCGACTATTGCGTATAGCACGCCGCCGAGGGCAGGTCCCACAAGGCTGGCCGTGCTCATGCCCGCGGCGTTCAGAGCTATGGCGTTGCTGAGCTTGTCCCGCCCGACAATCTGGGGGGCCAGCGCCTGACCGGCCGGCAGCATGAAGACGACCAGGGCTCCTTGAATCATCGAAGCAACTAGCAGGATGATCCAGCTCACCGTGCCCGTCGTAATGGAGACG
>CAZVDW010000484.1:0-7932 GCA_964625645.1 uncultured Rhodospirillaceae bacterium | reverse complement strand
GATCTCGTCGATCAGCAGCACCGGCACCTCGTCCGCCGCGAAGGCATCCCACAGCTTGCCGCGCTCGATGTAGTTGCCGATGTTCCTGACCCGATCGTCGCCGAGCTGGCCGTCGCGCAGGCGCGCCACCGCGTCATATTCGTAAAGCCCCTGCTGGGCGGTGGTGGTCGACTTGACGTGCCAGCGGATGATGTTCCGCCCCAGCGCGCGGGCCACTTCCTCGGCCAGCATGGTCTTGCCCGTGCCCGGCTCGCCCTTGACCAAGAGCGGGCGCTCCAGCGTGATCGCGGCATTCACCGCGACCATCAGGTCTTCGGTGGCGACATAGGTATCGGTTCCGGTGAATTTCATCGGCGCGGTTTGTCCCTTCCATTCGAACGTCCCGCACCATTGGCTGGATGGCGCCCAAGGTCAAGCCGGCGTCGCTCGCAGGCGAGAGCGGTGGCTGATATAGTGGAACGAGACACACCATTTCCGGGGAGGGCACGATGACACCCAATCGCAGGCAAGTATTGGCAGGCGCCGCGGCAAGCGCGGTGGCCCTGGCAACGGCACGTCGCAATGGCGCCCTGGCGGCGCTGTCCGACGAAAGCTATGCGTCGATGAGCGCCGGCGAGGCGATCGCCGAGATCCGCGCCGGGCGCACCAGCGTCTCCGAGTATATCGACTCGCTGCTGGCGCGCAGCGACCGGCTCTCCCACCTCAACGCCTTCATCACCCAGGACAAGGGCGTGATACGCGCTGCGGCAACCGCCATCGATGCCAGGCTCGCTGCCGGCCAGGACCCGGGCGCGCTTTCCGGGGTGCCGTTCTGCGCCAAGGACAATATCGACAGCGCGGACATGCGCACCACGGGTGGCACGCCGGGGCTGGCCGATTGGCGACCCAGCACCAACGCACCCGTGCTGCAAAGCCTGCTCGAACAGGGCGGCATCTTGATCGGCAAGGCCAACATGCACGAGCTTGCCTTCGGCATCACCAACAACAATGCGGGCTTCGGCGCCGCCCACAATCCCTATAATGCGGCGCTGATTCCTGGCGGCTCGAGCGGCGGCACCGGCGTCGCCGTGGCGGCCGGACTGGCGCCTGCGGGCCTCGGCTCGGATACCGGCGGCTCGGTGCGCATTCCGGCGGCCTTGTGCGGCTGCGTCGGCTTCCGCCCGACGCTCAACCGCTGGTCCCAGAGCGGCGTCATCCCGATCTCCCACACCCGCGACACGGTGGGGCCGATCGCGCGCACGGTGGACGACTGCATCCTCTTCGATTCGATTTGCGCCGCCGACACCCACACGACGCGGGAGATCGGCTTGTCCGGCACCCGCATCGGCGTGCCGCGCGGCTTCTTCTACGAAAACCTGGATCCGCAGCTCGCCGCGGTCGTCGATGCGGCGCTCGGGCAACTGAGCGATGCCGGCGCGGACTTGGTCGAGGTCGATATCGCCAATATCGTCGACCTCAACAACGCCGTGAGTTTCCCGATTGCGCTGTATGAGGTACTGCGCGAGCTCTCGGCCTACCTCTACCAGCATGGCAGCAGGATGAGCGTCGCCGAGCTTGTCGACCAGGTCGCCGGGCCTGGCGAGAAGGGTATCCTGGGCTCGCAGATGGGCGAAGGCGCGATCCCCGCCCACGTCTATCGCGACTCGCTCGTGGTCGGCCGGCCGCGCCTGATCGCGGCCTATGAATCCTATTTCGCGGACAACGATCTTGCCGCCATGGTGGTGCCGACGACACCCCTGCCGGCACGCCCCATCGGCCAGGACGAGACGGTGGAGCTCAACGGCGAACAGGTGCCGACCTTCTTCACTTTTATCCGCAACGCGGACCCCTCCAGCAATGCCGGCCTGCCCTGCCTGACCGTGCCGGCCGGCCTGACGACGGACGGCCTTCCCGTCGGCATCGAATTCGTCGGCACGACGGCAGACGACGCCACCGTGCTGGGGATCGGCAAATCCTACGAAGCAGCGCGCGGTCCGATGCCCGGCCCCAATCTGTAACCGCCGGTGCCGCCGTCGACGCAAACCTGGGATGCGGACCGCTATGCCCGCAACGCCGGTTTCGTTGCCGAGCGCGGCGCTGAGATCGCCGCCTGGCTGGCGGCATCGCCCGGCGAGCGCATTCTCGACCTCGGTTGCGGCGACGGCGCCCTGACCGAAAAGCTGGCCGCGCTCGGCGCCGATGTCGTCGGCGTCGACGCCTCGCCCGGCATGGTCGCGGCAGCCTGCGCCCGCGGGCTCGATGCGCGGCATATGGACGGCCGGGCACTCAGCTTCGAGAACGAGTTCGATGCCGTCTTCAGCAACGCCGCGCTGCATTGGATGACCGACCCGAACGCGGTGATCGGCGCTGTCGCCAGGGCTCTCAAGCCCGACGGGCGCTTTGTCGGCGAGATGGGTGGCGAGGGCAATGTCGCTGCCGTTGTCGGCGCGCTGAGCGATGCCCTCGGCGCACGCGGCCATGACGCCATGGCGGCCAGTCCCTGGTATTTCCCGGACGCGGAAGACTATGCGGCGCGGCTGCGGGCGGCGGGCTTCACGGTCGAGCGCATCGCCCTGGTGCCGCGGCCGACGCCGATTCCGGGGCGGCTTGGCGAGTGGCTGGAAACCCTTGCCGAGACCTTCCTCAACCTGCTACCCGAAAACCAACGCTCGGACCTGATCGACGAGATCGAAGACGCGCTCGCGCCGCGCCTTCGCGACGCCGACGGCACCTGGCATGTCGACTATGTGCGGCTGCGCTTCGCGGCCCGCCTGACCGGAGCGCCCATCGCATGACGAAAATAACGAACATCACCGCCATCGGACTCGAGCACCAGCTCGGCGCCGACAATGCCTATGGCATGGCCCGCGGCATGACGCCTATGCGCAATATGACCCTGATCGAGGTCGAGACCGCTGCCGGCATCACCGGCCATGGCGAAGCCTGGGGCCCCTGCCCCATGGTCGCCGCCTCCCTCGACGTCGTGCT
Organism: uncultured Rhodospirillaceae bacterium; assembly: GCA_964625645.1. Taxonomy (GTDB): domain Bacteria; phylum Pseudomonadota; class Alphaproteobacteria; order UBA7887; family UBA7887; genus UBA7887. Next base: position 4,965 of record CAZVDW010000484.1, on the reverse strand, counting down.
GCCCTATTTCCTCGGCCGCGAGATCTACGACCGCGAACAGATAGCGCCCTATTTCTACAATCAGCGCTACCATCTGGGGATCCAGAACACCATCACCTCGGTGCTGGGCGGCATCAACATGGCGCTCTATGACGCCATGGGCAAGCTGCACGACCTGCCGCTTTACAAGCTGCTCGGCGGCCAAAGCACGGACCGCGTGCCGGCCTATGCCTCGAACGGCTATTTCGCCGCCAATCCGAACTACCGGCTCGGCGACCAGATGCGCGGCTTCCGCGACGACCACTTTCCCGGCGTCAAGATCAAGATCGGCCATTCGCCGGCCAACGATGTCGAGCGCGTGGCGGAAGCGCGCGAGGTGCTCGGCCCCGACATCGCGCTGATGGTCGATGCCAACGGCAACTACACGGTCGACCAGGCGCTGGAGAGCATGCGGCGCATCGCCGACTACGATATCCACTTTTACGAGGAACCGCTGCCGCCCACCGACTTCATCGGCTACACGGAGCTGCGCGCCCGTGCGCCCATGGCCATCGCCACCGGCGAGGCGCTCTATACGGCCTGGGACTTCAAGCGCCTGATCGACGAGCGCTGCGCCGACGTGCTGCAGCCTGACATGACGCTGTGCGGCGGCCTCGACGAGACTCGCGCCATCTGGCAGATTGCGCGCCTTGCCAACCTCCACCTCTCGCCGCATGTCTGGGGCGGCGCGATCGGCCTTGCCGCCGCCGTGCATTTCCTCGCCTCCATGCCGCCCTCGCCGCACACCGACCGCATCCCCCATCCGGTGATGCTGGAATATGACCGCGGCAGCAATGCGCTCCGCGACGACCTCCTTGTGGCGCCCATCGCTTGCGTCGACGGCCATCTCACCGTACCGACCGGCCCCGGCCTCGGCATCGAGATCGACCGCGACGTGGTGGAGAAATACCGCGTCGGCTGATACAAACGGCGCATGGCCCAGTCACGTCCCCGCTTGGTCTCCGGCTTTGCCGGGGTTGCCCACGCTTTCGCCCATCTCTCGGTGCTGCTTTACGCCACCGTGGTGCTGGTGCTGGAGCGCGAGTGGGGCATGAGCTATGACGAGCTGCTGGCGCTCGGCATTCCCATGATGGTGATGTTCGGCTTGGGCGCCCTTCCCGCCGGCTGGCTCGGCGACCGCTGGTCGGAGACCGGCATGCTGGTGGTCTATCTGCTGGGCCTTGGCGTATCGCTGATGCTCTGCGGCCTAGCGCGAGGACCGCTGACGCTTGGCGCGGCGCTGACCCTGGTCGGGCTGTTCGCCGCCATCTATCACCCGGTGGCCATCCCCTGGCTGGTCCATCACTCGCCCAATCGTGGCCGCGCCTTCGGCATCAACGGCGTCTTCGGCTCGGCCGGCACGGCAGCGGCGGCGTTGGTCGCCGGCGCCCTCGCCACCCTGGTCGGCTGGCAGGCCGCCTTCCTGGTACCCGGCGCGGCCTGTTTCGTCACCGGCCTGATCTTCGTCGTCGCCTGGCGCCGTGACGCCTTCGGCGCCCGCCTGCCCGAGCCGGCGGCGGCGCCAAGCGTCAACGCCACGGGTGAGCGCAAGCGCGTGTTCGTTGTGCTGGCACTGACCGTGATGTGCACGGGCATGATCTACCAGATCACCTCGTTTGCGCTGCCCAAGCTGTTCGAGCTGCGCCTGACCGGCCTGTTCGGCGACAGCGTGCTGGGGATCGGCGGCGCCGTGACGGCGGTCTATCTGGCCAGCGCCGTGGCGCAAGTGATCGGCGGCGAGCTGGCCGACCGCTATCGCCTGCGCAGCATCTACATCGCCGTCCAGTTCCTGCAGATCCCCTTCCTGGCGGCAGCTTTCGTGCTCATCCACCCGGCACTGATCCCGGCCGCGGCGATGATGATCGGCCTCAACGTCGCCGGCCAGCCGGCCGAGAACGCGCTGCTGGCCCGCCACACCCCGCCCGATTGGCGCGGCCGCGTCTACGGCGCCAAGTTCGTCATAACGCTGGGTGTGTCGTCGCTCGGCGTCGCCATGATCCCGCTGGTCTACCGCTTGACCGGCAGCCTCGACGCCCTCTTCCCCGCCATGATCGTCTTCGCGCTGCTCGCCGCCCTCATCGCCACGAGACTGCCGGCCGAGCCGGGCCGCGAGCGGGCACAGGCGGAAACGGTGCCGGCGGAGTAGTTAGCCGAGCAGGCGGTCGATTTCTGCCTCGATGTTGCGACTTTGATGAACGACATCGACCACTTCGATTTCATTCGGCGATTCGCGTAGGAAGATCACATGGCTTCCTTCAATGCAATAGCACAAGCCTGCCGAGTCTCGACTGCCACGCATGAGCACTTCGCAGGAACGGGCATGAGGCGGCTCGCCCCGTGCCAACGCGTTCAACTTGGAACGGATGCGGTCAAGGTATCGCTCGGCTCCCGCTAAACCCCAGTGTTCCAGGGAGTACGCGAATATCTCCTCGAAGGCGTCGTCGGCATTACTGGAATATAGTATCGCCTTCACATGCCCAGCCGCTTTTTGGCTCTCTCAAAGGCGCCTCGCAGAATTTCATCAGACGTGCCCTCAACATATTCGCCACGATCAAGCTGATCGAGCGAGTGCGCAATGCGCTTCTGAAGCTCGGCCAGAGCTGCGTCCTCGCGTGCCACACGCTCTTCCAGGGCACGAAGTCCCTCACGCATGACCTCGCTGGCGTTCTGGTAGCGACCGCTCGTCACCAGCTCTTCGACAAAGGCTTGATGGTGGTCCGTCAGAACGACATTTCTGGTGTGCTTGGCGGGCATGATCTTGCTTTCCTGATCAATACGAACTGGGTGGCATAATACGCCACCCGACCTTACGCCGCAAATGCCGCTGTCACACGGCTTCCCGCACCGGTTGCGCCCTGCCATAGTGGGGGCATGCAGCCGGACCAAACCTCAGAGACCGACAACCTTCTGCAAGACCTGCTGACCGCCATTACGGAAGCGGGGCTCGCCGACAAGCTGCGCGAAGCGAAGACCGCAGCGCGCATCGTCGGCTGGATCGTCGACGAGACCAAGGCGCCGCGCTGGCTGGCGCGCGCGATCTATCACTGGGTGCTGGTGGCGCTGGCCGCGCGCCTGGAGACAGCGGCCGCCGGCGCGCTGGCCAAGGCCGGCAAGGGCGTCGCCAAGCGCATCGCACGGCTGCCGGGCGCGGTGCGGGTGCTGGAAAAGCTCAAGACGGTCAGCGACAGGCTGAGCACGACGAGCGACGCTGACGCCGAGCTTGACGCTTTTCTCGGTACCGCACCCGTTTCCGCCGACCTTGCCACGGTGGCGGACAGGGCAAGCGTCCAGGTGCTTGCCGAGCTGCGCGACTGGCGCGAGGACCATGCAGCGTTCCGTGACGATGTGCTGGAGATGCTGATGGCAATCCAGGACACGCTGGACAGGCCACTGCCGCTGCGCTTGCGCCTTTCACCCAACACGCCACAGAACCGTTTCGACTACCGCGCCCAGGCGGTGCCGTTGATCGGCCGCGAGAGGGAGATGGCGGCGCTTGAGACGTTCCTGGAGTCGCCACACCAGGTCAGCTGGTGGCTACTGACGGGCGGCGGCGGCGCGGGCAAGAGCCGCCTGGCGCTGGAGCTGTGCCTGGCCCAGGGCGGCCTGTGGCAGGCCGGCTTCCTGGCCAGCGACTACGACGACTCATTCGATGCCAGCGCCTGGCAACCGCTCAGTCCCACCCTGATCGTGGTCGATTATGTTGCCGCGCGCGCCAAGCCAATCGGCAACCTCATCCGCAAGCTGATCGACCGCGAAAGTGAGTTGGCCTTCCCGGTCCGCATCCTGCTGCTGGAGCGCGCCAAGGACGACATCTGGTGGAATGATTTTCGGGTCAGTTCCGGCAGCTTCGCGGCGGACATGGAGCCCCATCGCCACGCCGAGACCTGGCAGCTGCCAGCCCTCGACGATGTCGCCCTGACGCAAATCGCCCAGGCCCTCCAGGCCCCCGACCCCGCCGCCGTCGTCGCCGCACTGCCCGACCTCGACCGCGAGGCCCGCCCCCTCTTCCTCGCCTTCCTCGTCGATGCGCAGAAAGCCGGCGAGCCCATCGGCGGCGCGGACCGGGAAACCCTGGTGCGCGAAATTCTGGCACGCGAGCGCGAAAAATTCTGGCCCGACGAGTCCGAGATCACGGTCGAAGACGAACGTCTGCTCACCTTTCTCTCCATAGTCGGCGAGCAACCCACCACCATCCTTACCGAGCCGCCCGCAAAAGGGCTGCTACCGCCCCTCAACCACGAAACCCTCGACCGCCACGCCCGCATGGTGGGGCGTCAAGCCTCCGGCAGGCTGTTGCCGCTCGAACCCGATCTGCTCGGCGAGCTTTATCTCCTCGATGCTCTGGCAAAGGATGCCAGGGCGGGAATTGGCGATTCTCACCTCGCGGTGCGCGACCTCGCCTGGACCGATTTCGGCAACCCCCTTGCTGCCTTCACGAGCGGCGACCGTTGCGCGCGGGACTACCCTCTCCATAAGGCGACTCCCATCCTGCTGACACCCAAAGTCGAAACCACACTAACGCGCGCGATTTCTGCCATGAGCCTCTTCAACGGTATCATAAGTTTGGGCAAGGCCGGCGACATAGACGCCGCGCGCCACCTGCACGACGCCATTCGCGACCTCGCCCAAGGCCACCCGGACGAGCCAGCCCTGCGCGAGCTGCAGGCCAAGGGCACCTTCAATCTGATCACCGCTTACGGCAACGCCGGCCACATCGAAGCTGCGCGCGACCTGCACGATGCCATCCGCGACCTCGCCCAAGACCACCCGGACGAGCCAGCCCTGCGCGAGCAGCAGGCCAAGGGCGCCCTCAATCTGATCGTCCATTACACCAAGACCGGCGACATAGATGTCGCGTGCGACCTGCACGACGCCATTCGCGACCTCGCCCAAGGCCACCCGGACGAGCCAGCCCTGCGCGAGCGGCAGGCCAAGGGCGCCCTCAAC
>CAZVDW010000483.1:0-1852 GCA_964625645.1 uncultured Rhodospirillaceae bacterium | reverse complement strand
GGGGCGGCCTTTCGCGGGCCGGGTTGGCGTTGCCTGGGCGGCGCAGGGGGGCCATGCCCTACCCTCGCTCCCCGCCGGCCGGCTCGAGCTGCAGCGCGTAGAGGTCGGAGTAGCGGCCGCCGGCGGCGATCAGGTCGTCGTGGGTGCCGCGCTCGACGACGCGGCCGTTCTCGATGAACAGGATCTCATGGGCGTGCATCAGCGAGCTCAGCCGGTGCGAAATGATGATGGTGGCGCGGTCCTCGGTGGTGTCCTTGAGGGCGGCGCGGATGCGCTGCTCGGTGGCGGCGTCGATGGCGGCGGTGGAATCGTCGAAGACCAGGAAAGAGGGCTTGAGCATGACGCTGCGCGCGATGGAGAGCCGCTGGCGCTGGCCGCCGGAAAGCGACACGCCGCGCTCGCCGACCAGGGTCTCATATCCCATCGGCAGGCGGCTCACGTAATCGTGCAGCTGGGCCGCCCGATTGGCCCGCGCGATGCGCTCGCCGTCGGCCCAGGGATCGCCGTAGGCGACGTTGTTCTCGATCGAGGCGGTGAACATGAAGGTGTCCTGCTGGACAACGCCGACGGCGCGCCTCAGGGATTCCAAGGTTACTTTGCGGATGTCCTGGCCGTCGATGGTGATGCGCCCGCCGCCGACGTCGTAGAAGCGCGGGATCAAATGGGCGATGGTCGACTTGCCGCTGCCCGGCGGGCCGACGATGCCGAGCACCCGGCCGGGACCGACCTCGAAATTGACGCCGTTGAGCACGCGTTCGTCGCCCGCCGCGTCGCGATAGGCGAAGTCCACGTCCTCGAAGCGCAACACACCTTCCCGCACCTCGACGTCGGTCGCGTCGGGGGCGTCGCGGATGGAGGGCTCCATGTCCAACACCTCGAACAGCCGCGCGCCGCAGGTCGAGGCGCGGGCGAAGGCGTTCACCATCATGCCGAGCTGGCGCACCGGCATCTGCAGGATAGTCATGAAGGCGAGGAACTCGGCCAGCTTGCCGACGCTGATCTGGCCGTCGATCACCTTGAGGCCGCCGAACCACAGCACCAGACCCATGGCGGCGAAATAGGCAAACGTCATCGCGGTCGTGTTGCGCACCCGCACTCCGATGCGCCGGTTGGCCATCTCGAGGGCGCGCTCGGAAGCCGTATCGAATTTGTCCATCTCGTGGCCCTGGGCGGCGAAGGCGCGCACCACCCGGATGCCCCCCAGGTTCTCGTCCATGACCAGCGACAGCTCCGACAGGCGCTCCTGCAGAAGGCGCCACATGCTTCTCAGCTTGAGCCGCGCCACCGACGAGCGCCAGGCGACGAAGGGCACGAAGCTCAAGGCAAGCAGGCCGAGCGCCGTATCCGAACCGATCATGAGGTAGGCGCCGATGCCGATCAGGTTGGCGAGCAGGACCAGGCGAACCAGCCCGGCGTTGAAGAAAAAGCGCACGCCTTCCAGATCCAACAGCCCGCGCGTGATCAGGTCGCCGGTATGCACCCGGTCGTAGAAGCCGAAACTGAGCCGCTGCAGCTTCTCGTAATAGGCAAGGCGCAGGCCGTAGCCGACGCAATGGCCGACGGACTCGCCGACGTAGTTGTGCAGCATGGTAAAGACGCCGCGCAGGACGCTGGCGCCGAGCAAACTGAAGGCGGCGACGAGAAGGGCCGCCTGCGCCTCGGCCTCGCTGGCGGCGCCGCCGGCCAAGAGGCCATGCGCGTGATCTACCGCCTGGCCCAGGAACTGGGGGATGAGAAGCTGGAAATTGGCGGCGAAGATGGTGGCGAGAAACGCGATGGCGACGCGCCACGGATAATCGAGCGCCAAGCGCACGACGCGCAACAACGTCCCCGCCGCCGCCGACGGGGCGCC
>CAZVDW010000482.1:0-2921 GCA_964625645.1 uncultured Rhodospirillaceae bacterium | reverse complement strand
CTCCTTGGTGTTTTGATAAAAGCTCCACATGCCCCGTTGGTAATATTCCCAGGCATCGAGACTTTCGGGCGGCTTGCGGCGGGCGCGGTCACGCTCGGCCTCGCCGATCTCCGGCTCGATCGCGGCGGCAATGGTTTCGGTGATGTCGTCCTGCAGGTCGAACAGGTCGACAAGCTCGCGGTCATAGCGCTGCGCCCAGACATGGGTTCCGCTCGCCGCCTCTATCAACTGCGCACTGACCCGTATCCGGTTGCCGCCCTTGCGGACGCTGCCCTCCAGCACATAGCGCACGCCCAGCTCTCGGCCGACCTGGCGTATGTCGGGCGAGGTGTCTTTGTAGGCAAAGGTCGAATTGCGGGCGATCACGAACAGCCAGCGGATGCGTGACAGGGCGGTAATCAGATCCTCGGCAATGCCGTCGGCGAAATACTCCTGCTCGGGGTCGCGCGAAAGATTGTCGAAGGGAAGCACGGCGAGCGACGGCTTGTCGGGAAGCGCGAGCGACTCGGCGGGCGCCTGTTGCTCGCCGGCAACGACCCGCCAGACGCGAACCGGCCGGGCGATGTTCTTGACCTGGTGTTCGCCGAGGTCCTCAAAGGCCAGATCGGTCTTGCCGTCGACCTGCTCGTGGGCGCTGCCCGAGAGACAGATGCCGCCGGGCTCGGCCAGGCTTTCCAGGCGCGCTGCCACGTTGACCCCGTCGCCGTAGAGGCTGCCGTCGGCCTGCTCGAAGACGTCGCCGAGATTGATACCGATACGGAACAGCATGCGGCGGTCCTCGGGCAGATCGGCGTTGTGGCCGGCAAGACCGCCCTGCACCGCGACCGCGCATTTCACAGCCTCGACGACGCTGGCGAAGCTCGCCAATACGCTGTCGCCGGCGGTATCGACGACATGGCCGTCATGCTTGGCAATGCGCGCACGGAAGACACCGCGGCAGACCTCGAGCAACTCCATGGTGGCGCGCTCGTCGTCGCCCATGAGGCGCGAATAGCCGGCCACGTCGGCCGCCAGGATCGCCGCCAGTCTGCGCTTGGCCTCGGCCATGCCGCCTCAGGCCGCCGCGGGCTTGGGCGCCTTCTTGGCGATGGCGAGGTGGCCGACGGCGTCGGCGGCGCGGGCGCGGTCGAGGCGGGGCTCGACGCCGTCATAGGCGCAGGCCGAGATGACGTGCTCGACGATCCACTTGGGGTGAAAGCGCGCGATCTCGACCGTTCCCGTGGGATAGAACTCGTCGAAGAGATAGCTCAGCACGTCGTCGGGCAGGTCTAGCTTGGCGCCCTCGCAGACAGTGCGAAAGATTTCGATGAACTCCTCGCGGCCCGGGGCGCCGATCTCGACCTTGTAGTGGATGCGCCGCATCATGGCCGCGTCCATGAAGGTCTCGGGCTCGAGGTTGGTCGAGAAGATGACCAACTCGTCGAAGGCCACCGGCACCTTCTTGCCCGAGCGCAAAGCGAGGTAGTCGCGCTTGCGCTCCAAGGGCACTATCCAGCGGTTGAGGATGCGGTCGGGCGGCACCGCCTGGCGGCCGAAGTCGTCGATGATCAGCACGCCTCCGCTCGCCTTGAGCTGCAAGGGCGCCTCGTAGACGCTGCCGTCGGGATCGTAGATCAGCTCCAGCATCTCCATGGTCAGCTCGCCGCCGGCGATCACCGCGGGCCTGTGGCAGCGCACCCAGCGCGGGTCGTAGGGCGCGCCGCCCGCATCCTCGACCGGCTCGTGCACGGCGGGATCGAAAACGCTGATCACCTGGCCGTCAACGACCACCGCGTAGGGGATGTAGACCGACTGCACAAAGGAGCGCACGATGGCCTCGGAATAGATCGACTTGCCGTTGCCGGGGGGGCCGTAGAGCAGCAGCGAATGGCCCTGGTTGAGCGCCGCGCCCATCTGGCCGGCCAGCTCGGGCGACAGGAACACGCCCTCGAAGCTGCGCGCCATGGCGGCCGGGTCGATGCGCTCGGCGCTGATGCTCTGGTGCTTGACCTGGCGCATGTAGTCGTCGAGCGGCACCGGGGTGGCGCCGGCATATTGCGAATGTTCCAGCGCCTCCATGGCGCGCGCGCGGCCGCTGTCGGTGAGTTGGAAGCGCAAGGTCACGGCGGTGGAGAACTCGGCGACGTCGGCGACGGTCATCAGGCGCTTGCCGCGGGCATCCTCGAAGATCGCCTTGACCAGCACTTCAGGCAGCTTCATGTGCTGCGCCAGCTCGGCCGTGGTCTCGAGGCCGAGGGTATACATCGCCTTCATCATCAGATTGTCGAGGAAGGTCTCATTCAGCCCCGTCTCGGCGAGATTGCGGGGCGCCGGCGGCGACGGAACCGCGCCGATCTTGGGCGCGCCGGGAGGTGGCGGCGGGACTTGCGCTTCGACTTCGTCCATTACCCGCCCGATTTCGCACGAATCTGCCGTGCCGGCAAGACCGCGGGGCTTGAATCACGACGCAAGGCTGCACAAATCAGCGGCTGACCAGGGCAGGCGAACCAAGAGACGGACCATGAGCGACACAGAAACCAACGCACCCGAGAGCCACACTTTCCAGGCCGAGGTGAGCCAGCTGCTCAGCCTCATGGTTCACTCGCTGTACTCCCACAAGGAGATCTTTTTGCGCGAGCTGATCTCGAATGCCTCCGACGCCTGCGACCGCCTGCGCTATGCGGCGATCACGACGCCCGCGCTGCTCGGCGAGGACTCGCTTGCCATCGGCGTCACGGCCGACAAGAAAAAGCGCGCCATCACCGTCAGCGACAACGGCATCGGCATGAGCCACGACGAGCTGATCGCCAATCTCGGCACCATCGCGCGCTCGGGCACGGCCGCCTTCGTCGAGCAGATGTCGGGCGAGGGCGCCAAGGATGCCAGCCTCATCGGCCAGTTCGGCGTCGGCTTCTACAGCAGCTTCATGGTCGCCGACAAGG
>CAZVDW010000481.1:0-6151 GCA_964625645.1 uncultured Rhodospirillaceae bacterium | reverse complement strand
GATCTGACCGCGACCACCATAGGCGATGCGGGCTTCGGCGATCTTTTCGTAGGAAATGGTATTCGTCGCCGAGATATCCTCGGGGCGAATGATGCCGTGGATGCGCAGCTCGCGCAGCTCGTAATTCACACGCACTTCCTGGTCGCCCTGGACCACCATATTACCGTTCGGCAGCAACTGGGTGACCACGGCGGCGAGCTTGAGGTTGATCTGGTCGTCGCGCTTGATCTCTCCCGTGCCCTTATTGCTGAGATCGGTATCGATACCGAGCAGGGTAGGTCCGCTGACCGCTTCCGGCAGGATCGCGCCCAGGCTCGCCTCGTAGCCGAACAAGGTGCTGATCGCCGAGGTGTCGATGTTGTCCCGCGTACGCGTCGTCTCGTTGGTGATCGTGGCGTCGTCGTCGATGGCGATCTCGATCGTCAAAATGTCGCCGACCTCCGAGGCCCTCTGGTCCTTGAAGAAAGCGCGGGCGCCCGTTCGCCATAGCGAGTTCGCCTGGTGGGTCGCCACCACCTGTGGCGGCATGGGCATGGAAACCGGGGCATAGTCGGGCATCTGGGTCGGGTTGATGATGGGGTCGAACGATGGTTCGCGGCCGATCTCGCCAAATCGCTCTGCGGCCGAGCAAGCGCCGAGCAGTGCCGTGGCGGAAACCGCCAGCAGGCGATGGAAGGTCATGAACGTACGGGGCATGGGCTTATCCTTCTAGCGGGCGACGATGTCATAGGTCATGAGCTGCACGGCGACCTGTCCGGGCCCCGTGACCACGGCTTCAATCACCAGCCGGCTTTGTATGTTCTGCACGCGTATCGCGTCGCCGAGGGCGCCGGGCTCCTGCGCCCGGCCCGTGGCCATCAGGCGCATGTTGGGATTGATGACCTGCATGGTGACCAGGGCGCCGCGCGTGACGATGATGGGTGGGCCGAGATCGTCGGCCAGCACCGGGCGGCCGGGTGTCAATGAGCGCTTCGGCGACAGGCCGACGAAGGCGGCGGGGTCCGTCAGGGCGTTGGCCGGAACGCGCTCGCTGCGAAAGCTGCGCATTTCAACATCGTCCGCGCGGACCACCTGGTCGGGCCGCAAACGGCTCCGCAAAACCGGCAAATCGACCACGATGTGCGCCCGCCCGGCAACCAATTGGCGGCGCGGCTCGCGAAAGCTGTCGCGGACCACGACCGTGGCTTGAAAGCGCCCATTGCGCTCGTCGTACGCCACATCCTCGATGGCAATGTCGGCCAGCGCCCCACGGGCCACCTTGACCTGCACCGCGCGTGCCGGAAGGTCGATGTCAATCCGCTCGCCAGGTCTCCGCCCGGCGCCGGCACGGCCCAATGCGGCCTCTAGCGGCAGCATCACCTCGTCGCGTTCCAGCAGGCGCCAGGCGCGTGTGATGATCACATGGTCGAATGGCGCGAGTGGCTGCCAACCAAGACCGTGGCTGGCGGCCAGGTCGAAGGCGTCGGCGATGGAAAGGCGAATGATTTCGCCTGGCGCCGGCGCCGGAAATACCACCTGGTCGCCGACACCGCCCGGGTTCTCGAACAAATCGCCGAGCCTGACATGAGTGCCGTCGATTTCCACGGCCGGGCGCAACAATGGGGCGGCTGCCGTCGCGGGCAAGGCGGCAAGCATGGAAAATACCAGGGCGACAGGCAGAAATCGGATCATCGTCATGATAGTAATCCTCGCTAGCGGAGCTGGGTGACCGCCGCCATCATCTCGTCGGAGGTGGTGATCACCTTCGAGTTCATTTCGTAGGCGCGCTGGGCCGTAATCAGGCTTGTGATCTCGGAAACCGCGTTGACGTTGGAGGTCTCCAGGAAGCCTTGCAGCAAAGTGCCAAACCCCGCTGTCCCGGGCACGCCCGTGGTTGCGGCGCCTGAAGACGCGGTTTCCAGCATCAGATTGTTGCCGATGGCCTCGAGGCCGGCCTCGTTGGGGAAGATCGTGAGTTCCAAGGTGCCGACGATCGAAGGCACGGTTTGGCCGGAAATCTTCGCTTCGACACCGCCGGTCGGATTGATGCTGATCGCCGTGGCCTCTGCCGGAATGGTAATGCCGGGCATGACAGGATAGCCGTCGGCGGTTACCATTTGGCCGGCCGGGCTGAGCTGGAACGAACCGGCCCGGGTATAGCCCATCTCGCCTGTCGGCAGCTGTATGCGGAACCAGCCGCGGCCCTGTACGGCGACGTCGAGCGGGGCGTCGGTGCCGAGGATCTCGCCTTGCTGCGTTATGCGATAGACCGATGCGGTGCGCACGCCGAGGCCGAGTTGGATGCCCGAGGGAACCACCGTTCCCGTATCGGACGAGGTCGAGCCCACTTCGCGGTCGCTTTGATACAGCAGGTCCTGGAACTCAGCCCGCTGGCGCTTGAAGCCTGTCGTGGCCATGTTGGCGATGTTGTTCGATATGACTTCGACATTGAGCTGCTGCGCCAGCATTCCCGTTGCCGCGATACTCAAGGATCTCATGGCTTGCGCCCTCGCTCTCTTAAGGTTTTGCCGGCCGCTTTAGGCCTGGATGATCTTGTCGATGGTGTCCAACTGCATCTGGTGATCGCTTTCCACCAGCTTCGAGTTCTGTTGATAGGCCCGAAGCACATTGATCATGTCGGTGAGCTCGAGTACCGGGCGCACGTTGGAGGTTTCCAATGAGCCTTGCAGCACCGAGGCGTCGCGGGGCTCGATCTCGTCCTCGGTCGTGGTGTAGAGGCTGTCGGCGGCGCGTTTCAGATTGTTGAGGTTCTCGAACCAGACCATCTTGATGCGGCCGATCGGCCCCAGGTCGCTTGACACCGTGCCGTCCTCGGCGATCGTGATGTCGTAGACCTGTTCCGGAACCTCTATCTTGCGGTCGTCCACATCGAGAACCGGGTGGCCGGTCGAGGTCACCAATTCGCGCGCATCATTGAGGGTCAGATGGCCATTGCGTGTGTACCGACTTTCGTTTTCCACCTCGACAACGATGAAAGCGTCGCCTTCGATGGCCAGGTCGAGAGGGTTGGCGGTGGTCTGCAAGTGGCCTTCGGCCATATCACGGCGCACGCCGAAGTCCTGCACGAAGGAGGTCGAGCCTTCCTTGTCCAGAATCTGTATGAAAATCGGCTTTTCCGCCTTGAAGGCGCCGGTGCCGATATTCGCCATATTGTGCGCGATGATGTCCATCTGGCGGCGCAGGGCGCTTTGCACGGACAGTGATATGTAGGTCGGGTTGGCCATTCTGAGCTTTCCTTGCCAAGCGGGCGGGACTGATGGCGGTCTGTGATGCAGGGCCTGTGCCAGAAGTTAATTCCTGCAAAATCAATGCGTTATAAATTTTTTGGCGTCGCTGCTGGAAAACCATGCCGGGCAGTTCTTGCCGTTGTCGCGTAGCAAGGTGTTGTTAACGAACAGGCCGTATTGTTCGAGACGTTCAGCAGGCGCCGCGCGGGCGTATACTGAAGCTCATGAGGGCGCTGGGCCCGACACCGGGGACGACGGAAATGGCTGACGAAGACGACGCAGTCGAAGAAGAGGCCGCGGAGGGCGAAGAGCCCAAGAAGAAGCGCTTTGCCGGCAAGAAACTCATCCTGTTCGTGGTATTGCCGGTGGTGCTGTTGTTGGCGATCGGTGCCGGCGTGGTCTTCTCGGGCCTGCTCGGCGGGGACGACGAGGTGGCCGAGGGCGAAGGCGCGGAAGATATTGTCGTCGCTGCCGACGAGGCCCCGGACGAGCCCGAGAATGTTGTCTTCTACGATCTTCCGGAAATGCTGGTGAACCTGAACAGTGGGGATCGCAAATCCTCATTCCTCAAGATTCAGGTGAGCCTCGAGCTTGGCAGTGCCGAGGCGATTCCGGCGGTGGAAGCGGTGCTGCCGCGCATTGTCGACAATTTCCAGGTTTACCTGCGCGAATTGCGACCGGAAGAGCTGGGTGGCACCAAAGGCGTGGTTCGGCTCAAGGAAGAGCTTCTGGTGCGCGTCAACGCCGCCGTCGAGCCGGTCAAGGTCTACGACATCCTGTTCAAAGAAATTCTGGTCCAGAGCTAGATATCATGAGCGACGAATCACAAGACGACCTGGCAGCCGAATGGGGCGCAATGCTCGAGGACGACGACGGAGATGACTCCGCGTCGGCTCAAGCCGCGAGTCAGGCCGCGGCGCAGGCGACTCGTGTTCTAAGCCAGGACGAAATCGACAGCCTGCTCGGCTTCGACGAGGTCGGGGCCGCGGAATCCGACACCGCCGGAATCCAGGCGGTTCTCAATTCCGCGCTCGTATCGTACGAGCGACTGCCGATGTTGGAGGTGGTTTTCGACCGCCTTGTTCGCATGATGTCGACCTCCTTGCGCAACTTCACCTCCGACAATGTGGAAGTTTCCATCGACCGCATCGCCTCGGCGCGTTTCGGCGATTATCTCAATTCCATTCCCATGCCCGCCATGCTTGCCGTCTTCAAGGCGCGTGAGTGGGATAATTATGGCCTCATCACCATCGATAGCGCTTTGATCTACTCGATTGTCGATGTTCTTCTCGGCGGGCGGCGCGGCACCGCCGCGATGCGCATTGAGGGACGCCCATATACAACTATCGAGCGCAATTTGGTGCAGCGTCTGGTGGGGGTCTTTCTGGAGGACCTGAGTGCCTCTTTCGAGCCCTTGAGCCCGGTCAAATTCGAATATGACCGCCTGGAGACCAATCCGCGTTTCGCGACCATCGTGCGCCCCGGCAATGCGGCCATCGTTACCAGCCTGCGCATTGATATGGAGGATCGTGGCGGCCGCCTCGAGCTGTTGTTGCCCTATGCCACGCTGGAGCCGGTACGCGAACTGCTGCTGCAGATGTTCATGGGCGAGAAATTCGGCCGTGATTCGATCTGGGAAAGCCATCTCGCCAGCGAATTGTGGGTAACCGACATCCAGCTCGAAGCGGTGCTCGACGAACAGGTCATGTCGCTGGAGCAGGTCATGGGTTTGCATGTTGGCGATACGCTGATGCTGGGCGCCGAGCCCGATTCGCCCGTGGAAGTGCGCTGTGGCGGCATTTCCATGATGCTTGGCACCATGGGGCGCTCCGGCAACCAGGTCGCCATCCGCGTCGACAAGACCCTCAAGCAACTGGGAGACTGAGCATGGATCTGGCGCTGGCCTTCGACTTGGTAATGGTGGTGCTGCTGTTGGCGACCATCTTCTATTGCGCGTCATTACAGCGGCGGCTGGGCGCTGTGCGCGGCGTGCAGGCCGAAATGAGGGCCCTTGCGGAGCGCCTGGGAGACACTGCGCTGCGGGCCGAGACCGGAGTGGGCAGCCTGCGTGCCGCCGCTGCCGAATCCACCGCTCAGCTCGAGCCACGCTTGGCGCAGGGAAAGACCCTTGTCGGTGATCTCGACATGCTGTGTCATCGGGCCGGCAAGCTGGCGGATACTCTCACCACCGGTACGGCGCCGCGAAAAAGCAAGCCTCCGCAGCCGGTTGCCGCCGCGCGTCCGGCCCGGGCCAAAGCTTCGGCCCGCCAGCCATCGCGCAGCGAACGCGAGCTCATCGAAGCCCTGAAGGCTTCGCGCTGAGCGGGAGGAACAATCGTGCGTATTCGCCTGCTTCCTTTGACCATCTTCGCCGCCGTGCTGCTGCTCGGCATCAAGGTCGGCGACTTGTGGAACGGTGCCTGGCGCGCCCCCGGCACGGGCATCGCCGAAGTTCAGGCGCAGGATGCGGAGGACGAGGCGGCCGAAGCCGAGGACGGCGAAGATGGAGAGGCCGCCGAGGGCGAAACGGCAGAGGAAGAGCCCGCCGAAGAGGATCTTAACGCCTTGGCCTTCGAAGCCGAGGAAGCCGAGCCCCTGTTACAGCCTGCGCCCGAGCTCACCCAGGCGGCGCTCGATGTGCTGCAAAGGCTGCGTCAGCGCCGCGAGACACTGGACAAAAGAGCCGTCGAGCTCGAGATGCGCGAATCCATGATCGCCGCAGCGGAACACAATCTCGAGGGCCGCATCGAGGAATGGCGCCGCCTGCAGTCGAAAGTCGAAGCGTTGCTGGCGCGGTATGAAAACGAACAGGCCGAGGAATTGGATCGACTTGCCACTTACTACGAGAAAATGAAGCCCAAGGATGCCGCACGGGTGTTCAACGCCCTGGAGATGACCTATCTCATAGATATCGTCAGTCGCAT
>CAZVDW010000480.1:0-1849 GCA_964625645.1 uncultured Rhodospirillaceae bacterium | reverse complement strand
CAGAAATCCTCTCTTATGCAATCAGCTCAATCTGTCCCAAAGGCGCTGACGGCAGACAGGGCGACCGGCTCGCCGATGAATGTGTTGATCGTCTGGGCCATGCGGCGGGCGGTGGTAAAATCTGGGTTGCGCAGGGCGATGCGGATCGAGGCGAGGGACGCGAAATCGAACGGAAGCTCGCGCTCGACGATGGCGCCGTTGGCGATGCGGCCGCCCGTGGGCACGCCCTTGGTGACCGTGGTGCCGTTGCCTTCGGCGCTGAAGCCGCCGACCGAGATGGGCCCCTGGGCCACGGCGTAGACCTCGCCGTCGGCGCCGAGAACGGGCGTTACGAGAAGGGTCCCGCCCATCAGGCTTTCCGCGTCGCCGAGCGAGCTCACCGTGACATCGATGCGCGAGCCCTGATTCATGAAGGGCGGCAGGATGGCGGTCACCATGACAGCGGCCACGTTATTGGTGGTCATGTCCGAATCGCGCACGTTGACGCCCAGGCGCTCGAGCATGCCGATGAGGCTTTGCTCGGTGAACGGCGAGTTGGAAAGGCCATCGCCAGTACCGTCGAGGCCGACGACGAGGCCATAGCCGACGAGCATGTTGTCTCGTACGCCCTCGAAGTCCGCGATATCCTTGACGCGGGACGCGGCCTCGGCGGCAGGCATGGCGAGGGCGAAGCTCAGCGCGATCAGCATGGCCGCGGCCATTGGCGCGAGCGCCACTTGGAGGCGGGAAGGCGGCGTGCGATTGCGGGAAAGTGGGATGTGGAGCATCTAGACTGGAGACCATATATTCGTTCGATAGCCGCTAGGCTTGGCGAGGGCTATCAAGCGAAACCCATGCCATCCGGCGAAATTCGCGTAATACATTGATATAACGACGATATTTCTGATTCTCGCCGGTGTGGGAGGATGCACTGACGTTGCTACTTGGCATTAGCTGCCGAACCGGCGGCAGCATTTGCCGCCATGGCATGGCGGCTGGGCGGAAGAGCAGCGAATAAGAAAACTTGAAGAAAAATCAGCTATTTGATCTAGATCAATGTGGGCGGAGCGGAAGAGGCAGATAGTCCCCTCACTGACCTTACCTCCCCGTGTACCCCCATGGATGGTAGGGGCTGGCGTCCAAGCGGCGCCAGCCCCATTTTTTTTGGGCATACGGCTTTCCGACACTTTAACCGGGATCGCCCAGGGCCAGCGCCTGGATGGTCAGCGCGTGGTAGCGCCGGGCCACGCCCGCGGTCTCCATGTAGAGCACGTCGCCGGCCTCGAGCACGCGGTTGGTGGGGGTCGCGTGGCCGAGCCCGGTGCGCGGCCCGCTGGCGTGCCAGGTCGGATTGGCCGCGTAGTCGGACCCCGCGGACCGCATGGCCGATTCGACCAGGCCGGCGAGGCCGTTCTCGGTCAGCCCGGGCCGCGCCGTCTCCAACAAGGTGGCCCGCCCGATCTCCGCGTAGCGCGCCGCTTCGCGCACGTAGGCCATCTCGCGCTCGGACTTGATGATGCGAAGCTGGCCCAAGAGGTCGGTCGAATCCACCACCTCGGCCGGCCGCAACGCCGCCACCAGGTCGGCCGCGAAGCGGCCCGGCAGGGCGTAGGCCTCGAGGTCCAGTCCCAGCTTGCCGTCGAGGCCCTTCTCGCGCGCCACCTGGGCGATCAGGGTCGAGGGGTCGTCGGCCCCGAAGTGGTAGCAGCGCACGTCCTCGAGCCACGAGGAATCGCCGGCCACCCCGCGGTCGACGTCGCGCAGCACCAGGGTCGGCTCGTCGTCCCCGGCACCGAAGATCAGCGCCTGCTGGCTGAATCTGCATCCACCAAACGACGATCCAGATCGCTGCGCCGCATGCGGTTCGCCC
>CAZVDW010000479.1:0-10842 GCA_964625645.1 uncultured Rhodospirillaceae bacterium | reverse complement strand
AGAAGCGCCAGTCGTCACCCTGGCGGTAGTAGCAGGCCAGCGAGCCGGCGCCGAGCCCGACCAGGCCCATGCGCCTGGCATCGGCATTGGCCTGCGCCCGCCGGATGACCTCGGCCACCGGGCTGCGCCGGGTGTAATAGGCGATGGGGCCATAGCGCGGGCCGGGCAGCAGGCGCTGGCCGCCATGCAAGGTTGGGCCATGGTAGAGCATGCGGAAGCGACCGTCGTCGGTCTCGGCGACGCGGTAGATGCCGAAGAAGCTGCGGCCGCGGAAGAGCGTGGTCTCCGGCACCATGGTCAGCAGCGCACCGGCGAGAATGGCGGCGACGGCAAGCGCGAAGCCGAGCGGGCGCCGGCGCCGCGGAAAGGCGAGCAGGGCCAGGATCGGCACCGCGAAGGCGCCGGCGATCATGGTGTTGACGTCGAACCAGGCGGTCGCGACCTCGCCGATGGCGAGCAATAGGGCGAAGGCGACCGCGGCAAAGATCAGGTCGCTGGCCTGGACGGCCCGCCTGGCCGCCGGCAGCAGGGCGCAGGCGGCGGCGATGGCGATGGGATATTCCCAGACCCCGCTGAAGATCAGCGGTGCCAGCAGGGCGGTGAACATGCCGCCGAGCACGCCGCCGATCGACATGAACAGATAGAACTCGGTCAGCGCCGCGGCCGGCGGGCGGCGGCGCGCCAGCTCGCCATGGCACATCAGGGCGGTCAGGAAGAAGGCGAACAGATGCAGCGGCAACAGCAGGATCGCCGGATTGCGCCAGAGGAACAGCGCCACCAGCAGCACGATGACGATGGGCTGCAGGCGCACGGCAAGCGAATGGCGGATCGCCGGGCGGCGGGCGAAGACGATGACGAAGGTCAGCAGATAGAGCGTCAGCGGCACCACCCACAACAGCGGCACCGCGGCGATGTCGGTGGAGATATGCGCCGTCACCCCGAGCAGCAGGGCCGAGGGCACGGCGCTGTAGATCGTCCAGCTGCCGCGCTGTCCCCAGCTGACCGCAACCGTCTCGGGCGCCGCCTCCTGCTGCCGCTCGCCGCCGAGCATGCGCAGGCCGGCCGTCAGCACGAGCACCGCCAGCAGGCCATAGCCGAGGGTCCAGGCCAGGCTTTGCGCCTGTCCCGACAGGCTCGGTTCCAAGAGCAACGGATAGCCGAGCAAGGCAATGACGCTGCCGAGATTGCTGGCGCCGTAAAGGAAATAGGGGTCGTGCGCATGGGCGTGGCCGGTGCGCGAGAACCAGCGCTGCAAGAGCGGCGCGGTCGCCGAGACGGCAAAGAAGGGCAGCCCGATGGAGGCGCCGAGCAGGGCCAGCAGCCAGACCACCGGCGCGCCGGCCGGGTCGGGCTCCCAGCCCGCCGCCACCGCCAGCGGCAGGAACAGCGCGGCCAGCGCGAGGACGCCGGCATGCAGGCCCATCTGCGCCAGCGGCGCCAAGGCGCGGGTCAGCCAGTGGGCATAGGCATAGCCCGCCAGCAGCACGGCCTGGAAGAACACCATGGCCGTGTTCCAGACCTGCGGCGAGCCGCCCAGCAGCGGCAGCACCATCTTGGCGAACAGCGGCTGGATCCAGAACAGCAGTGCGGCACCGCTGAACATGGTCACGGTGAACAGCGCCAGGGTCGGGGCGCCGGCAGCCGCTCGCTCGTCTAGGCTCGTCATTCCACCCCCCGTCGCCTGGCGAAGGCGAAGACCGCGAAAGCGCCGGTCACCAGCGCCAGGGCCAGCATCAGGCCGTCGGTGCCCCACAGCTCCATGGCGAGCCCGCCGATCGCCGGCCCGGCGACGCTGCCGATTCCATAGGCGATCGTCAAGCCGACAGTGGCGCCGGCAAGGTCGGCATCCCTGAAGCGCTCGCCGACCAGGGTCATGCCGAGCACCCAATAGCAGCCGATCATGCCGCCGATGACGAACAGCAGGCCGTCGAGCAGCCACGCGCGCGCTGCCAGAATGGCAATGGCCGCGAGTGCCGCCGCGCCCACCGCGCCACAGACGGCGAGCACCAGCCGGCGGTCCGTGTGGTCGGCCAGCCAGGCCACGGGCAGCTGCAGGGCGACGCCACCCAAGACCAGCACCGTGACCAGCCTTGCCGCGCCGGCAATGTCGAGGCCGATGGCGAGGCCGACGACCGCCAGCAGCGACAACAGCCCGCCGTCGAGCAGGCCGAACAGGGCGGCGGCCGCCATCGGCAGCGGCACCAGGCGCATCAGGGCGAAAATGCCGCGCGAGGGCTCGCCGTCGATGCGCGGCGCCTCGCCCCAGCCGATGGCGAGCGGCAGCAGCCCGGCCAGGGTCAGCGCCGCGCCGCAGGCATAGGGCAGCACGCCGTCGATGCCCGTGGCCGCGATCAACAGCGGCCCGCACGCGAAACCCAAGGCCAGCGCCGTGATGTAGAACGCCGTCATGCGGCTGCGCAGGCGCTCGGCCACGGCGGCATTGATCCAGGTCTCGGCGGCGACGAACAGCAGGCCCTCGGCGCCGCCGAAGACGAAGCGCAGCAGCAGCCAGCCGCCATAGCTGTCGAACCGCGAGAGCAGCAGCAGGCAAAGGGCGCAAATCAGCAGCCCGCCGAGCATGGCGCGGGCCAGGCCGACGCGCCGGATCAGCCCGAACGCGACCGGGCTCAACAGCAATATGCCGACGAAGGTCGCCGCCGAGTTGAGGCCGATCAGGGTCTCGCCATAGCCGCGCCCCTCCAACACCAGCGCCAGCAGCGGCATGGTCAGGCCGATGGTGACGCCAAAGACGCCCGCCGTGGCGATGGCTGCGACCAGGCCGCGCATAGCAGGCCCCGTTAGGGGCCTAGTGGATCGACCAAGACATTTGGCGCCCAGCGGCGCCCGTCCGTGTCTTGGCGAAAACACTCAAATGTCTTGATAAGTTGATCCATCAATCAAAATGGCTGGGGGTTCGATCTGGAATCGAACCACTAGCTATCGGCCTCGCGGTCTCCGAAGCCGTGCATGCGAAAAGCCCATTGCAGGCCGATCAGCGCGCCCTTGACCGGCGGCAGCAGGGACAAGGAGAGGCCGAGCGTCAGCGGGATCCACAGCGCGTAATGGGCCCAGGCCGGCGGCTGCGAGAGCGTCTCCAGGCCGAGCATGCCGGCAACCACGACATGGCCGACGATCAGAATGGTGAAATAGGGCGGCGCATCGTCCGCCTGATGCCCGTCAAGCGCCAGCGCGCAAGACCCGCATTGCGGCGAGACCTTGAGATAGTGCCCATACACGGCCCCCAGCCCGCAACGCGGACAGCGCTTGCGCAAGCCACGCAAAATGGCCCGCAAGCGCGGCCTTTGCGCCGCCCCGTCATCGCCGAATGCAAGCGGCTCAGCCATGTCCCAACATCCTCGCTCCCGTCCCAGATGCCGCGATGCTGTAGCACAGCGGCGGGGGCGGGCCAATGGGCGCTGCAAACTCCATACGTGAAGCCAGCAATCCCGAAAACCGCCTAAAGCTTGGCCAGGGCCGCGCTATCGGCAGGTCTCACGCGGAGGCGCGGAGCCGCGGAGGGAGTTTGGTGGATCAGCCAAGGCTGGAAACGATTGCCTTCCCATGCTCCTGGCAGAACGCACACCCCTCCGCGTCCTCCGCGGCTCCGCGTGCCTATTCCTTTTTCGTTAAGCGCTGCGCGCTTGCCCAAGCCCCCCGCTCTCTCGCTCCCGCATCAAGAATTCAAGTGGGCATGCGGGAGGGAGGAGGAGAGAGACTTGGTTTCCGCGCAGCGGAATTTTCTTTCCTACCAAATGAGGGAGACTTCGGGGCTTAGACCATGCAAATTGAGGCGCTATTCGATCTCGCGATCATTCAAGTCTTGCAATAACAAACCACCGCTCGCAACTTTCAAATTATATACCTCATGTATAAACAGATATAAAAACGCCAAGGAAATAATCAAAACCACAATTCCTGAAACAGATGTGGTGATACGAACCTTATTAGCAGAAATTTCTACTTTATTACTCTCTTGAATACCAGTTCTAATGCTCTTCATAAGTTGCATTCCAGAGAGTGTTAGGCCAGAAAATACCACTACCACAACAACCCATAAAAGAATATTAGATGCAAATCGTTGCCATTTTAGCGCATCATCAACATGTTGAAATAGCATAATTTCATAATTTTGACGCGCAATAGCACTTTGTAAATATTTCTCCGATAATTCTGGTGGGTAATCTTCGATAGAGGTTCTTGATGTATTTATAATTTCAATGAAGAAATCTTCGTTAAAAGGAGTATATTGTGCGCTTTCCTCTGCGTCCCCCGCCGCATTGATTTCTTCTGCAGCTGCGGA
This sequence comes from uncultured Rhodospirillaceae bacterium, assembly GCA_964625645.1. Classification (GTDB taxonomy): domain Bacteria; phylum Pseudomonadota; class Alphaproteobacteria; order UBA7887; family UBA7887; genus UBA7887. The sequence goes on along the minus strand of CAZVDW010000479.1, from coordinate 6,542 downwards.
GGGACCATAAACCGAAATACATAATATCAAAGAAATAACTGGCAATGAAAACCACATTAACCTTGAATAGTAGCGCATAAAAATATTAGTATTGTATAGATTCGTCATCAATTTTCTGAGGTATACCGCCCGAAGTTTTCGCATATTCCACGGACAAATTGTTCATTATTTGTTGCGGCAGAACACACGGCAAGCGCAGAACGTTGAAAAGCAAGTCCCGCCTTGCGGCAACTTGTATCGTCAAATTCTTCCTCGGGTGGAGCGCCACATTTCTCAACCCATAGCACTATGAAACGCGCCGTAGAAAAGGCGATATTTGGCAGGTCACTTTGCGTGTCCCTGTCGGGGTCACGAAGATATGGGGAGGTAGCAGGATATGGCGATTTCGGATCAGGCTCATTGCCACGCCGTACTACTATGTCTAAGAGTTCCGGCCGCAACTTATCCCAAATTTCATTATACCAATCCAGATCCCGGTCATCGGATCCGGTCACGATGTCAAGCGGTATTGTCTTTATTTGACTTTCATCGAGACTATTCAAAAGGTCAGCAAACCATTGTGGCGCTATAGTGTCATATTCTCCCGGGATATCTTCTGGCGTTCTATTAATTTCATTTGTTGTCGCCAAATCGGATTGATTTTGTACCAATAGTGATTTATTCAACTCTTCTGTTTCCATAAACACAATAGGTAAATTCTGAAGATATATGGGCATTATAGGTGAATTTGAGTGGCCTGCCTCTACGGGCGGCGCTTGAATTAAGATAATAACAGCTAATATTGATGCGAATATAGAGTATCGAATGTAGAGGTTGTTTGGAATATGCATTTACCTACGACCTTTTTTCTTGGCATTCCCATACACCAATTTTCGAACACAATTCCAGTATTTCGAGTATCCCTACGCGCAGAATGTCGAGTCTGAGCGTAGAACTGCCTAGGAGAGCGCCATTCGGTCGACACAGTTTGGCTCGACCCAACATTCTCCATATGGTTGTCCCCAGGTGAGAAGTGTTACCGGACATCGCCGATATAGCAAGCAGATTGTGGAGGGGCGCCCGTATTTTGGGGGCGGTCCTGGAATTCCAGGAATATCTAGGCAAGGTCTTTCATTTTGGCATTTCACACTTCGGATTTGGCCCAATAGGCTCCTCGCCCCGTCACGGCACCCATAACGAAAGACCTGCCCTTTTGCCTAAAGCCAAATAATTTTGATGACGCACCGCAATCGACAAACAGCATCTAGGCGGGCCCGGTTACGGCGGCGTGCAGTGCCGTGTATGCGGCTCCGGTGGCGATGCAGAATGCCAGCAGCGCACCAGCCGCGAGCCAGAACGCCATGATGGCGCTGCGTCTAGCGCGCTCGCGAAAATCTTGCGCCCCGTCCAGCCAGCCCTTCATCTCGGCGACCATGTCGCGGCCCCGTGTCGTCGCGTTGTCGGGAAATGCCGACTGCTTTTGTCCCAGCATGTTCGCTTTGTGGTACTCGACCATGTGCCAATGGTCGCTCGAATGCAGATCGGCGGAGAAATAGGCAAGAAGGACGGCTAGGCCGGCGAGCGCCAGTCCAGCGGCATAGAACGTGGCCGCCGCGAGGAAGTTCACCGAGCCAGGGCTGGCGTCATTGCCGAGCAAGCTTGCATAGGCTGGTAGCGCGAGGGCTCCGCCGCCGTTGAGCAGCAGCCCGGCGCGGAGGCCCACAAGGGCAATGGCGTAGCGCCCTTGCTCGGCGACTTTGTAGCCTCCTACGGCCGGCTCGACATTTGTCCGCCATTCCTCGAGCCACAATCGATATCCATCGCGAGTCGCTCCTGCGTGCTTGGTAAGTGTCTCGTGGTTCGCTTTCTGACGGCGCGGCCCGCGCCACCTCCACGGTCGAAGCATTCTATTCCTCCTCCAGACTGGGAACAGGGCGACGATCTATGTATCACCGCCTCTTCCGCTGTCGCCCGCCAGGCCCCTTCCTCGGCCGTGGCCGCTCCTCGCCCTCCTCAGCCAGCGAGAACCGCAGGCTGCCCGTCACCGGGTCGGCCTCGGCGAGCGTCACCTCCAGCGTCTCGCCGAGCTGGATCGCCCGTCGCTGCGGCCATCTCGTCGTGAGCGGTGCCAGTGACTCACCGAGTCGGTTATAGAGGCATTCGCCGCATTGTGGCGAGACCGCGCCGCTGTTATGGTCTTGGGCATGGCTCTGCACCCTGAACCCGTGGACATCCACGTTGGCGCCCGTCTCAAGGAGAGGCGCATCCTGCTCGGTCTCAGCCAGGAGCGGCTGGCGGCTGGCATAGGTCTGACGTTCCAGCAACTGCAGAAATACGAGAGTGGCTTCAACCGCGTGAGCGCTAGCCGCCTCCACCAACTCGCGCACCTGCTCGGGGTGGACGCACCGTACTTCTTCGAGGGCCTGGGCTCAGGCGCGGCAGCCGACGGCGGTGACACAGACCTCCTGACCAGGCGCGAGACACTGGAGTTTGTGCGGGGCTTCAATCGCATTTCCGATGAAGAGGTGCGCCAGCAGGTCGTCAAGCTAATCGAGTCGATAGCAGATACCTTCTAGGCGGCGGCTGAGCCTGGCCAGAAGCGCGGCTGGAAATTAGGTGACAGTAACCCAATTACACGTTGAGAATTCCATATTAAATACGCGAAATAATTGGGTGACTGAATAATTGGGTGACTGTCACCTAATTTTCCACTTCCAGCGTCTCGCCCAGTTGTATCGCCCGGCCGCTGCGGCTGCCGACGAGGCGTTGGTGGGGCTCGTCGTGGTCCATGTATTCGGCGAAGTCGCGCATGGGGATGAGGCCTTGGGCGCCGCTGTCGGCGAGCTCGACGAAAAGGCCGAAGCGGGTGACGCCGGAGACGCGGGCGGGGAAGCTGGCGCCGACGCGCTCGGCCAAAAAGCGGGTGGCGAAACCGTCGGTGGCGTCGCGCTCGGCCACCGTGGCGCGGCGCTCGCTGCCCGAGATGGCCGCGCCGATCTCCGCCATCTGCGCGCTCGCGCCCTTGGGCAGGCCGGAAAGAATTGGTGACGGTTACCGATTATTTCGATATTTTCTGATGAAAAACAATGTATTATATATAGTATCATGGCATAAGGCGAGTTGAAGGATCATTAAGCTATTGAAAAACAATATGTTTCCGAAAAAAAATAGGTAACTGTCACCAATTGGTTAAGGATCGCGGCTGAGGCTCTGGGCTGCGAGGCTGGCGAGGTAGGCCTGCCACAGCTCGGCCTGGTCCCGGCCCATGCGATAGAGGGTTTCCCAGGCGTAGATGCCGCTGTCGTGGAGGTCGTCGAAGCGCAGGCGCACGGCGTAATTGCCGACCGGCTCCACGGCCATGATGGCGACGTGGCGGCGCCCCGCCACAAGTGTCTTCTGGCCCGGCCCGTGGCCCTGGACCTCGGCCGAGGGGCTTTCCACGCGCAACAGCTCGGCGGTCAGCGAAAAGGCGGCGCCATCGTCGAAACGCACCTCCAGGCGCCGGCCGGCCTCGGCCAGGCGGAGCTCCTCGGGCCAGGGCGCGGGGTCGCTGTCGCTCACCCGGCGGCCTCGCCATCGCCATCGAGCCGGCGCGCCTCGTCGACCAGCAGGATCGGGATGCCGTCGCGCACCGGATAGGCCAGTCCCGCCTGCTCGCTGATCAGCTCCTGGTGCTCGCGGTCGTAACTGAGCGGCCCGTGGCTGAGCGGACAGACCAGAATTTCGAGCAGTTTGGGGTCCACCAGCGGGCCCCTGTCGTCACGCGCCTCGGCCATCTGCCGTCTCCTTGTTGTCAGTTGACGCTGTCACTCGCATCGCCGCCATCAAGCGCCGACATGGCGAGCAAGGATATCATCAGCTCGGCCCGGTCCGCGAGACGCGGCGCTTCGAGCAAGGCCTGCTTCTCGCCGGGAGAGAAGGGGCAGGCCATGGCCAGCGAGGTAACCAGCTGGTCGCTCGAGGCCTTCTCGATGGCCTGCCAATCGACCTCGATGTCGTGGGCCGTGAAATACGCCTGCAGCGGCGGCAGCAAGCGCTCGCGCGGCACCGCTGCCGCATCGGGCACGCGCAGGTCGTCGGCATGGACCGACCAGTCCGCGCGAACCCTGCGATAGCCATCGACCAGGTCCAGCTCCTCGGCCACCACGAAACGGCAGAGTCCGGACAGGGTGATCAGAAACCGATTGTCCTCGGTCTCGGAAAAACTGGTGATGCGCCCGGCACAGCCGACGCCGTAAAGCGGCGGGTTCTCGCTGGCATCGGCGGGATCGATCGGCTGGATCATGCCGATCAGACGCTCGGCCCCGAGCGCGTCATGGGTCATCGCCAGATAGCGCGGCTCGAAGACGTTGAGCGGCAGGCGGCCATGGGGCAAAAGCAGCACGCCGGGCAGGGGAAACACCGCCAGGGTGTCAGGCAGCTCGGCGATGGAGACGGGGCGCACGACCGCCCGCCACTCACGAGAAGAGGATCGACGACAGCCGGCGACGACTGTCGACGGTCAAGGGATCGGCCTGGCCGAAGGCGTCGAAATACTTCACCAGCTGCTTGCGCGCCGCCTCGTCGTTCCAGGCGCGGTCGCGGCTGACGATCTCGAGCAGGGCATCGACCGCGCCTTCGCGCTCGCCGGCCGCGAACAGCGCCGCCGCCAGGTCGAAGCGCGCCTGATGGTCGTTCTCGTTGGCCGCGACCTTGGCCCGCAAGGCCTCGCTCTCGCCGTCGTCGACAGCTTCCGTGCTTTGCTCGGCAAGCTCGATCGCGGCGCGGGCACCCTCAACTTCCGATGTGCGGGCAAGCTCTGGCTCGAGGCTCTCGACCACTTCACGCGCGGCCGCCGTATCGCCGGCCGCGAGAAGCGCGCGGGCCAAGCCGGCCGCCGCCTTGGGATTGTCGCTCTCGGCCGCCAGCACCTGGGAATAGAGGTTGCCGGCGCCCGCGCCATCGCCCGCCGCCAGCATCTGGTCGGCCTGCTCCAGGGCCTGATCGGCCTGCGAGGGGCCGCTGTCGCCGGCCAGGCGCTGGATGAAGGTCTTGACCTGGCTCGGCGGCACGGCGCCGACGAAGCCATCGACAGGCTGGCCATTGCTGAAGGCCATGACCGTCGGCAGCGACTGCACGCGCAGCTGCTGGGCCAGTTGCTGGTTGGCATCGACATCGATCTTGACCAGCTTGACGGCGCCGCCCGCCGCCTGCACCGCCTTTTCCAGGGCCGGGCCGAGGGTCTTGCAGGGCTCGCACCAGTCGGCCCAGAAATCGACGATCACCGGCACCTCTTTCGAGGCCTCGATGACATCGACGGCAAACCCGGCGGTATCCGAATTCTTGATCACGTCGGCCGGAGCCTCGTTGCCGCCAATCATCATTTCCATACTGCCGTCCCCTTAATCTAATCCAGCTTCGTTATATACGTCTCGTGTCCGCATGCCGCAATGAAGGCCCGCAGGTCGTCACTGGCGATGGTCGTCGTCGCGGTGTTGGCGAGCGGATGATAGTTGAGCCGCTCGTGCTCCAGCATGGCCTTGTCCAGCACCACTGTGACCCGGTGTTGCGGATCGTTGATCAGCGCGAAAGGCGTTACCGAGCCCGGCTCGATGCCGAGCACCTGGCGCAGCAATTCGGGCTTGCCGAAGGAGAAGCGCGGCGCACCGAGCCGCTTCGACAGGGCCTTGAGGTCGACAGCTCGCGCCTCGTCCGCCACCACCAGCCACAGCCCGCCCTTCTTGTCCTTGAGGAACAGGCACTTGCAGTGCCCGCCGGCAATCTCGCCGCGCAGCCTCTGCGCCTCCTCGACGGTAAAGGCCGGCGCATGCTCGACCGTCTCTGTGCCAATGCCGAGCTCATCGAGCCGCGCGAAAAGCCGCGCCCGCCCCTCGCTCATCCGCCACCCCTCCCGTTCATGCAACAGCACACTTGCATCCATTGAGCCATCCCCTATTATCGCGCTCCCGCCGGGCCCCGCCAAGTGCGCCCCGGAACTTGGAGTGCGGGCGTAGCTCAGGGGTAGAGCACAACCTTGCCAAGGTTGGGGTCGTGAGTTCAAATCTCATCGCCCGCTCCAATTTTTCAATAACTTACGATGACAGCGCGGCCTGTAATTAAGGGCCAGTAAGCACATAGTAATCACCGCCTCCCGGTTTCGGCCGCGAATTATCGCCCCCGTGTCCTAACGAACCATCCCGGTTAAATGCTGCGGCCGGTGGTGATCATATGGCGAACATGATGACTCGGAGAACTGGTTGACTGGGGAAAGGTCCAAGGCCGACCTTGGAGGCCAAGTGGTAGCCGGGCGAGCCCTATTCAGCGGCCACAGAGCGGGGAGATGCCGACCCCTTGGCCCAACCAACGGCACGTGGAGGCCCCTTTGGGTGTCCGGCCCCTTCGCTCCGCCGGCTACGGGCATTCTCACGCGCTCGCGGGGCGGCGGTTGCCGGGGTCGCGCCGTCGCCACAAAATTTTCAGAAATTTCGGGTTGCCGGGTTGTCGTGCGGCGATATCGCCCGGCGAGGCCTTCCCAGACGGTGGCTCGGGATGGCCAGGCGCCACCAGGTGGGGCCACGGGACAA
>CAZVDW010000478.1:0-2451 GCA_964625645.1 uncultured Rhodospirillaceae bacterium | reverse complement strand
TCATGTCGGTGTCGACCAGACCCGGTGCGACGCTGTTGATACGCACCGTCGGCGCCAGACCAGGCGCGAAATTGCGCACCATCGCCACCACCGCGGCCTTTGAGGTTGCGTAGGAGATCAATCGCGGCCGCGGTGCCAGGCCGGCGATCGAGGCAACACAAACGATGCGCCCGAAGCCGCGCTCGAGCATGCCGTCCTTGACCGCCATCAGCGACAGGAAGACACCATCGAGGTTGGTCGCCATCAGGCGCCGCCATTGGGCGAAATCGACCTCGCTGTGATCGCCAACGTCGGCGATACCCGCATTGGCCGCGAGCAGGTCGATCGGCCCTAGTTCCGCCTCGACCTTTGCCACCATGGCACCGACGGCGGCCTCGTCCGAGACATCGGCACGCACGACCAGCGCCTTGCGGCCTTCGGCCTCGACCAGGCGCGCCGTCTCGCGCGCACATTCCTCGTTGCCGACATAATTGACCGCCACATCGGCCCCGCCGCGCGCCAGATGCACGCAGATCGCCCTGCCGATACCGCGCGAGCCACCCGTCACCAGCGCCGTGCGTGCCGCGAATTCGCCGTCTGTCATCACTCGCTCCCTGCCGTAGCCCTCTCGATCGCGGCAACTTGACCGATCACGCCACACTCGGCAAGCTGGCGCGGCATGTTTCGTACCCTGATCTTCCTGCTTACCCTTGCCTGGAGCGGCGGCGCCGAGGCGCAGTCACCGGCCCTGCGCGATTCGCATGCCGAGGTTCAGCGGCTGTTCCAGGACGGCCATTACGAGGCGGCGCTGCCCCACGCCAAGCAGGCCGCCCGGATGTCGGTAGCGGAATTCGGTGCCGCCCATCCGACCACCGCGGTGTTGCTGTTCAATCTTGCCGAAGTGCGCCGCTTCGGCGGACATCTCGAGGCCGCTTTGGCGAGCTATGGCGAAGCGCTGGCAATACAAGAAGCGGCGCTCGGCCCTGATCATATCAAGACCGCTGGCACCTTGAGCGCGCTGGCCGCGACGCACGACCTGCGGGGCGAGATCGAAACCGCGGCACCGCTGCATGACCGGGCGCTACGCATCATGTCGGACATGATCGAATCTCTCGAATCCGAAGCCAGCATGGCGCGGCGCCTGGCACGCCCGGCGGCGATCTATCGCGCCCGCCGGCTCAACAACCGGGCCATGGAATATCACCGCGACGGCAACCTCGAAGACGCCGAATGGCTGCTGCGCAGCGCCGCCAACGCCATCGAAACCAACGACGGTATGAACAGCCGGGAGCTTTCGCCGGTGCTGACGAATCTCGCCGCCTTCCTGCGCGACACCGGCCGGCCGGCCGATGCGGCGGAGGTGGAGGAGCGGCTCGTGGCCCTCAGTGCGCCATCTCGATGACAGCACGGATCAGCCTGCCTTCGCGCATGGCGTCGAAGCCGTCGTTGATCTCAGGCAGGCTGAGGCGCGTGGTAATCAATTCGTCGAGCATCAGTTTGTCGTCCAGATATAGCCGTGCCAGCAGCGGGAAGTCGCGCCGGGGCCGGGCGCCGCCATAGGACGAGCGCACCATGTGCCGCTCGCCCATCATCGAGCCCCAGCGCAGGCCGACCTGGGCATTGACCTGGGTCTTGCCGAGCAGCACCACATTGGCGCCGGGCCGGGCGCAGTCGAAGGCGCTCTGCAGCGTCCGCGTTATGCCCGCAGCCTCGATGACGTGATCGGCGCCACGACCGGCGGTGAGCGCCCTGACCTGCGCCGCCACGTCCTCGACAGTCGCGTCGAGCGTGTGCGTGGCACCGAAGGTCTCGGCGAGAGCCAGCTTGTCAGCCGCCACATCGACGGCAACGATGGTTTCGCAGCCGGCGATGCGCGCGCCCTGCACCGCGTTCAGGCCCACCGCGCCACAGCCGAGCACGACGAGGCTGTCGCCGGGCTTCGCCTGGGCGACGTTGATGACGCCACCGACGCCGGTCATCACGCCGCAGCCGATCAGGCAGGCGCGGTCGAAGGGTATGGCGCCTGGCACACGCACGGCACCGGATTCGGGCACCACGCAATACTGCGCGTGGCTCGACATGACGGAGAAATGGTGCAGCTTGTCGCCGTCGAGGGAAAGTCTCGATGTTCCGTCCAGCAAGTGGCCCTGCGGCTGATTCTTGGTGAAGGGCTCGCAGAGGATGGGTTGGTCGCGGTCGCAATAGAAGCAATGGCCGCAAGTGGGATTCCATGAGCAGACCACGTGGTCGCCGCGCGCCACCAGCGTCACGCCCTCGCCCACCGCCTCGACCACGCCTGCGCCCTCATGCCCGAGGATGATCGGCAGGGGATAGCGCAGGCTGCCCTGGATGACCTCGAGGTCGGTATGACAGAGCCCGCTCGCGTGCACGCGCACCAGCACGTCGCCGGGCTTCAAGCCCGTCATGGTCACCCGCTCGACGGTCATCGGCGTGTCGACCTCGTGCAGCACC
>CAZVDW010000477.1:0-12331 GCA_964625645.1 uncultured Rhodospirillaceae bacterium | reverse complement strand
GCGACGGCATCGTGGCCTATTTCGGCTGGCCCAGCGCCCATGAAGACGACCCCGAGCGCGCCGCCCGTGCCGCCTTCGAGGTCGTCGCCAATGTCACCGCGGTTGCCACGGAGGAGACACTTGCCGTGCGCATCGGCATCTGCACCGGCGTGGTGGTGATCGCGGATTCCGGTGGTGGCGACCCCTCGCACCCGGGCGGCGCCGTCGGCGAAACGCCCCATATCGCCGCGCGGCTACAGGCGCTCGCCCCGGAAAACGGTATCTTGGCAAGCGAATCCACCGTGCGCCTTCTGCCCGCGAGCATTCAGCGCCAGGACTTGGGCAAGCAGGAGCTGGTCGGCGTGCCGGATCCCTTGCGCATCTTTCAGCTGTCGGGCGCGGAGGAAACCGTCAGCCGCTTCGAGGCCGCACACCATGCGACGCTGACCCCCCTGATCGGGCGCGATAACGAGCTTGCCTTGCTCACGCAGCGTTGGCGCCAGGCCTGCGAGGGCGATGGCCAGGTTTTCCTGTTGTCGGGCCCGCCCGGCATCGGCAAGTCGCGCATCGTCTATGAGTTCGAGAGAAGCGCCGGCATTGCAAACGATGCGGCCGTCAAGCTGCAAGGCTCGCCACACCATCTGCAGAGCGCCTTTCACCCCGTCATCGCCGAGCTCGGCGAGCGCCTCCGCATCGCGGCCGGTGGCGATGTCGCACGCCGCCTCGCCGCCCTGCCAGGCATGACGCCGGACTCTGTCGCCTTGCTTGCGCGCTTGCTGTCCGTCGAGGGGACCTCGCCGCCAAGCCTCGACGCATCGCCCCAACGCATAAAGGACCTGACCATTGCTGCCCTGGCAACGCTCGTCACAAGCCTGGCCGAGACAAGGCCGCTTTACGTGCTGGTGGAGGACGTGCAGTGGCTCGACCCCTCGACCAAGGAGCTGATCGACGTGCTTGTCGACCGGGTCGAAGGCGCGCCCCTCTTTCTGGTGATCACCTTTCGCCCTGAATTTCATGTTCCCTGGACGAATCTCGGCAATGTCAGCGCCTATACGCTGTCGCGCCTCAGCCGCCATGACGTCTCGGCCATGATCGCCCGCATCGGCGAACGCCTGCAGGGCAATGCCGATCTTGTCGGGCGTATCGTCGAGGAGAGCGATTGCGTACCCCTCTTTGTCGAGGAGCTTGCCAAGGGCGCCCTCGAAGGTGGACTGGCCAGCTGGCTGACATCGGAAGACGGCGCCGTCGCCGCCGATAGCGCCTTGTCCGTGCCGACGTCACTGCGCGACTCCCTCATTGCCCGGCTCGACCGCGTGCCACAGGGGCGCATGGTGGCGCAGATGGCCGCCGTCATCAGCCGCGAGTTCTCCTACGACCTTCTGCTGCGCCTCTGCGACCTGGCAAGCGGTGAACTCGATCTTATCCTCTCGCGCCTGGAGGAAGGCGAGATCATTCGCCGCGTGGAGCGGGGCCAGCCGCGACGCTACATGTTCAAGCACGCGCTGTTGCGCGACGCCGCTTACGAGTCCCTGCTTCGCAGCAACCGCCGCACCCTGCATGGCCGCCTGGCCGAGATCCTGGTCCGGGAGCACGAAGATATCGCCAGCCACCAACCCGAATTGCTGGCCTATCATTTCGCCCAGGCGGGCGAGGTGGAGGCGGCCATACGCTATTGGGTCCTGGGCGGCAGGCGGGCCAGCGACCAGTCCGCGCTGCACGAGGCGATAGCCCTTTACCGCCAAGCCATGGACGCGCTTGCCGCCTTGCCGGCGGCGGCGGAGCGGGACGCGCGCGAGCTCGATGTCGCCCTCCAGCTCGGACTGTGCTGCATCGCCGCGCATGGTTATGCCGCCGCCGAGACCCGCGCCGCCTTCGAGCGCGCGGTGACGTTGAGCGCGGACGGCGACCGGAACAAGGAGATTCAGGCGCTGTTCGGCCTCTGGGGTCATTTCTGGATGCGCGCGCGCCATGACAGGGCAATGGCCCTTGGCGATACCTTGCTGCGGAAGGGCCACGAGCTGGATATGCCTGTCGGCAGGATCGTCGGCCATCGCGCGCTTGGCAGCACGCTGTTCACGCTGGGAAAGTTCGCCGACGCCCGCGAGCATGTGGAACGAGCCATCGCCTTGTGCGAGGGCCAGCAGTTCAGTGACCAGCCGTCGCCGTTTGCGGTTCACCCGCGCACGGCCTCGCTGCTGATCCTCGCTTGGGACAACTGGATCCTCGGCTTTCCCGATCAGGCCCTGGCGCAGGTCAGCGAGGCCGTGGCGGCGGCCGAGCGCAGCGCGCACCCATACGAAGTCGCCTTTGCGCATTACATCGCCTCGGCCGTGCATCTGTTGCGCCGCGAGGCCGCGGAGTCGCTGCTGCACGCGAAGCAAAGCCTGGCCATATCGACGGAACATCACATAAACCTCTACGCGCTCTATTCGCAGTTCGGGCGTGGCTGCGCCTTGGCCGAGATGGGCCGCCTGCGTGAGGCCAATGCCGATATCGCCGCCGGCATAGCGACGGCCGAAGCCAGCAAGCTTGGCTACATGCGCGCCTTCATGCTCGGCTGGCAGGCAACGGTCGCGGCGCTCGAAGGCGACGAAGCGGCGGCGCGCACCGCGCTTTCCCAGGCCATGCTGCTGGTGAACGACGTCGCCGGACGCGCCTGGGAGGCGGAATTGCACCGTCTCCACGGCAGAATTCTGCTCACCTTCGATGCCAATGCCACCGAGGACGCACATGCCAGCTTCTCGCAAGCCATGGCGATAGCGCGCGAACAGAAGGCCCGCTCGCTGGAACTGCGCGCCGCAAGCGCCCTTGCCGAAAGCCTGCTCAGCCTCGACAGGGGGCGAGAAGCGCGAGAGCTGCTCGAGCCCCTCTACGATTGGTTTGAAGAAGGCTTCGAGACGGCGGACTTGGCAGAAGCCAAGGCCCTGTTGCAGGCCATTGGATAGCGCCGGAGAGCTATTCGGCTGACTCCGCCAAACAGTCGAAGACATCGCCCTCGGCCGGCTGCCCGAGAATATGGGCGCGGTGCCACAAGGCATAGAACAGCAAGGTCCAGGCCGCGAAGGAGCGCCGCTTGTCGAGTTGCGAAAACAGGCCTTCCACGCGCCCCGACAAACAGATCTCGGCGATCCCCGGCTGCGCTGCGATAAGCGGGCCTATGCGTGCCGCCTGCTCCGCCATCCAGGTGCCGACGGGCACCGTGAAGCCGCGCTTGTCGGCAAACGGCTCCGCCACCGGCAAGGCCTCCGCCAGCCAGCGCCGCAATATCCACTTGCCCATGCGCCCGCGCAATTTCAGCGCGTCGGGCAGGCCATAGGCGAACTCGGCAAAGCGCACATCGACGAAAGGCGTGCGCCCCTCGAGCCCATGCGCCATCAGGCAGCGATCGAGCTTGATCAGCAAATCGTTGGGCAGCCACTCGGCGATATCGCTCGCCTGCAAGGCCTGCAGCCGGCTGCTGCCCGCAGGCGCCGCGGCTTCGGCAGCGGCGATATCGTCGCGCCAGCCGCTTGGCGCCTGCCGCAAGATACCCAGACCATCGAATATGCCGCGCGCGCGCATGGGCTTGCCGCCAAGCAAGCGCGGCCGCAGCGCCGCCCGGTAACGGCCGTAGCCTGCCAGCATCTCGTCGCCGCCCTCGCCGGTCAGCACGACCTTGACGTCGGCCCCGGCGGCCTGCGCCAGCAGGTAGCTCGGCACGATGGCGTAATCGGCACAGGCATCGTCAACAGAGGCGGCAATGCGCGGCAGCATGTTCCAGAAATCCGCTGCCGTGACCGCAATCTCGCGATGTTCCGCGCCAACGGCGGCGGCGATTTTCGCGGCGCGAGCGCGCTCGTCGGCAACGCCTGTGCCAGGAAAGCCTGCGGTATAAGCGAGCACCGGGGCTGAATCCAACCGCGCCATCATGGCCAGGACGGCACTCGAATCGAGGCCACCCGAAAGGAACATGCCATAGGGCACATCCGCGCGCCGATGACAGCGCACCGTGTCTTCGAGCACCGCGTCGAAGGCCTGCAACGCCTCGTCTTCGCTGGCGAACTTGTGCCGGCCCTCGGGCAAGACGGGCGGGCGCCGGCGCGATTCCACGCGGCCGCCGGATATCGTGATCGTCTCGCCCGGCAGGATCCGTTCGACGCCACGGATCAGGGTTTGCCGGCCAGTGGAAAACTGCAGCTGCAGGAAGGCATCGCGGGCTTGCGCATCGACCTCGGGCGCGACCAGCCCGGCGGCCAGAAAGGCCTGTGGCTCGGAGGCGAAGGCGAGGCCGAAATCCCCTTCCGTCACATAGAGCGGCTTGATGCCGAAAGGATCGCGGGCGAGGATCAGCCGATCCGTCTCGCGGTCGTGAATGGCGATGGCATACATGCCACGCAAATGGTCGCTGAAGTCGCTACCGTGGTGGCGCCACACATGCAGCGGCGGCTCGCAATCGGATCGTGTCACAAAGGGAATATCGTCATAGGCGTCGCGCAGTTCGGGATCGTTATAGATCTCACCATTGGCAACCAGCACCGCGCCCGCTTCCCGCTGCCACTCGCCGATCGGCTGGTCGCCGGTCTCGAGATCGACAATGGCCAGGCGGGTATGGGCCAAGCCTACGGAACCGGAGGCATGGCGCCCGCTGCCATCCGGCCCGCGGTGGGCAAGCGCTTCGGCCATGGCATCGAGCGCCGCGCCATCCGGCGCGCCGGCCACGGCAGAGAGCCCCGCAATACCGCACATCAGGCAATGTGCTCCAGGAATTCGAGATAGCGTGCAACGACGGCATCTTCGGTAAAGGCATCGACGTAGCTGGCCCTTCCGGCAGCCTTGAGATGGGCCGCCAGGCCAGGCTCGCCGGCACGGCGGATGGCCGCCGCCAGTGCCGGCGCGTCCTCCTTCGCCACCAGCAAGCCATTGTTGTCGGGCTCGATCAGTTGCGAGGGCCCCTCCGCCGCGCAAGAGACCACCGGCACCTGATGCGCCCAGGCCTCGATGACGACATTGCCGAGCGGCTCGATGCGCGAGGAGCAGACGAAGACATCCGCCGCGGCCAGCAAAGCGGCCACGTCGTCGCGCCAGCCGAGAAAGCGCACGCGCGCCGCAACGCCGGCAGCGGCGGCCTGGGTCTCCAGCTCCCCGCGCAAGGGCCCCTCGCCCGCCAGCCAGAGATAATGCTCGGGCAAGTCTGCCAGGGCACCGAGCAGCACGTCGAAGCCCTTGTTTTCGTGCAGCCGGCCCATGGCAACGATCAGGGAGGCACCGCGTGGCGTGTCGAAAGTCTCGCGCGGGATCGCCGGAAGGCATGCCGCATCGACAAAATTCGGCAGGTAATGCGCCCGCTCCGCCGGCCAGCCCTCACGCACAAGGTAATCGACTATGTCGGGTGTGTTGCCGACCAGATGGTCACAGCCTTTGTAGTAGGCGATGTCGTAATAGCCGCCGAGGCGCGCCACATGGACGACGGGCGCCGAACAGCCGCGCCGCGCCCGGCGCGTGGCTCGCGTGGCGCGGTTCATCCAGCTCAGGACGACATCGGGCCGCTGGGCTTCGATCATCCGCCGCAAGCCCGCTGCCGTGGCGAAGTCGAAATAGCCGCCGAACGGCAATGTCTCGAAGACCACGCCAGCGCCCGCCAACGCAGCCTCGCGCGCGGGCTCGGGCCTGATCACCACGATCTGGTCGATGCCGCGCCGCGCCAAGGCACAGGCCAGGCGCTCGAAAAAGGCTTCGGCGCCGCCATGACGCGCCCCGGCCATGGTTTGCATCAGCTTCACGTCGGCGTGTCCTCGTCGCCTTCCAGGGAGGCCTTGAGGTGCGACAGCAGGGGGTAGAGCGCCGCCATGACCGCTATGAGCAGGCCATAGCCACCCTCGCGGTAGCCTTTGCGCATGACATAGCATTTGAACAGCCGCCCGATGCTGCGGCGCAGGATCCACCATGTTGGCGGCAAAGGCTTGCCGGATGCCCTGAGATCCGCCGCGCTGGCGTCCGTATAGCGCTTGAGGCGCTCGATCATGTCGTTCAGGTCACGGTCGACATAATGGGCGATGGGCGTGGTCAGCCAACGTTTCGGACCCTGCAGAACCAGACTGGGATGCACACGCTGGGCACCCCAGCGCTTGGCGCCGCGGCTGGACAGGCGCGGCGCCGCCCCCACACCCCACGATCCGCCCCAGCCATGGCGCACCAGGCGATCGCCGATGTAGTTGTCGAAGGGTATGAGGAAGTAGCCCGGCGGCGCCGTCGCCACGACCTCGCGGATCTCGGCGAACAGGGCCTCGGGCACGCGCTCGTCCGCGTCCACTTCGAGGATCCAAGCGCCTTTGGCGGCATCCAGACCGATATTGCGGCGGTCACCCTCAATCGGCCAGGCGCCTTCGATCACCGTCTCCGCGAAGCTCTCCGCTATGGCTTTCGAGCCATCGCCGCAGCGATCGAGCACCACGACGATATCGTCGGCCGGCCGCAGACATTCCAGACAGGCGGCAAGCTGGTGCGCCTCATCGTGGGCCACCACCACGGCCGATAGGCGCGGCGCCTCGCCGCTCACGGCTCCGAGACCCGACAACGCCGCCACAGCGACAGCGCCGCTGCCTCCACGGCATCGACGCTCAGCGAGCCCATCAGGCTGTCGGTGGTGCGGTGATCGTAATCGGGCGCGGCGATCAAGGCCTCGAAGCTCTCCGGCGTTCGTATGACGGCGCTGCGCGGCCCCCAGGGCGCGTAATGCTCATCGCGGCTTGGACCGAACAGGCCGAGGGTCGGCACGCCGGTCGCCGCGGCGATGTGCATCAGGCCGGAATCATTGCCGACATAGAAGTCACAGCGTGCGATCACGGCGGCCGCGGTCAACAGGTCGAGTTGGCCGACCAGGTCGATCGCGCCGTCCGTCGCCACCTTGGCGGCAATGGCGCCCTCGCCCGGGCCGCCAAGCAAGACCACCCGCGCCCCGGCAAGCGGGCCCGACGGCCCGCTCAGACGCTCTGCCAATGCCCTGAAGCTCGCCGCCGGCCACTCCTTGCCGCGCCAGTTCGCTGTCGGTCCCAGGGCCAGCAAGGGCCCGCCCTCACCCAGCTGCCGCTGCGCCGCCTCATGATGATTTTGGCCGATCCACAGGCGCGGCGCCGGCGGCGCGGTCAAGCCCAGGACCTCCGCCAGGCGCTCGACCTGATGGCGGCCGTCGGGCCGGCTGCGCAAGACCCGCTTGCGCCCCGCCCACAACAAAAACGGCATGACCGAGTTGCGCAGATCCACCAGCAGGTCCCAGCGCCTGCCGACACAGGCGCGCCAGAGTGAGCGCCAATGGCCCGCCCAGCGCCGCTTGCCGAGCGCCAGGACCTCCTCGACTTGCGGCACCGCCTCGAACAAACCGGCCGCCGCAGGCCCGCAGGCAACCGTGATGCGCGCATCGGCATATTTGTCGACCAGGGCACCAAGCAAGCCGCATGACAGCACGGCATCACCAATGCGGGTCGAGGTGATGAAAAGGATGTTCACACCATGACCCGCGCCAACTGAACCGCGGCGTGGTCCCAGCTCTCTTCCGCCTGGCTCGCCCGGGCCTGCTCGCTGAAGCCGGTAAAGACATCCGTATCCAGCAACAGCGCTTTCGCGGCGGCGGCGAAGGCGTCGTCATTATCGGCCAGATAGCCGCTCTTGCCGTCGCGCATGCGTTCCTTGGTGGCGCCAAGCGGGCGGGCGACGCAGGGCAGGCCCACGGACTGCGATTCGGCGAGCGTGCTGCACAGCATGTCGCGCTCGCTGCCGGGATAAAGGTGCGCGCGCGCCTGGCGATAGACATCGATCATTTCCGGGTCCGAGAGCGGGCGCTTCAGGCGCACGCCCTGCGCCTCGGCCGCGCGCGCCTTTTCCAGCACCGGCACCAGGCGCTCGGGAATCGTCGCGCCGAGGGCACCGCGCTCGAGCACCGCCGAATAGACGTGCAGCTCGGACCACGGGACTTCCGGATAAATCTTCTCGCACCAGATATCGAGCAGCCAATCGAGGCCACGCCCCGGATGGGTCGTGACCAGGGCCCGCGGCGGGTTGACCGGGGCCATGGGTGCCGCCTTGCGATAGAGATCGGAAACCCCGAAGCGCAAGGTCGCGGACGCCATGGATTGCAGGGCCGAAGGCAGGGTGAAACTGTGCGCCACGCCGAAAAAGACCAGGGCGGCCTCGAATTCCTTGATCAGCGCCTCGAGGCGGACGTCGCCCAGCACCTCGGCCGAGCCCGAAAGCAGCAGCGCCCGATGCTTGGCATCGGCAATGCGGCCGAGCATGCGCGGGTCCTTGTGCACGATCAGCCAATCGGTTTGGGCCGCGCGACAATCGTCGAGGGGCTGCCAACTGACGCCGTCGACAACGATGGGAAACTTACAGCCGTTGAAAACACGCACGGTATGACCCGCCCGTGCCAGAGCCGCAGCCAAGCCGGCCACGGCCTTTTCGCCGCCGCCGAGCGGCTGGCTGTTCGGGCTGTGTCCATCGTAGGGGATCGACTCGTCGATGAAGGAGACAAGCATGGCGTGGTTATACGACCGCACACCATCCCTTGCCAAGCTGCCCGCGGACTTGCGCCACCTGCCCGCGACCCTTAAGTAAGTCGGTGGAGATGGGTGAATGACCATGACCGGCGACGAGGCCTATATCGTCCTCGAAGATCGCGGCATCGTGCTGCTGGAGGGCGCAGAGGCGTGCGACTTTCTCCAGGGCCTGGTGTCGAACGACGTCAGCAAGGCAACGGGCGGCACGGCGGTCTATGCCGCTTTGTTGAACCCGCAGGGCAAGTACCTGCACGATTTTTTCGTGTTTTCGGTCGGCGACAATCTGGCATTGGACTGCGAACGCGACCGCGTGGTCGACCTTGTGCACCGCCTCAACATCTATCGCTTGCGCGCGAAAGTGACGATCGCCGACGCTTCCGAGCGCTTCCGGGTGGTTGCCCTGCCCGGCGCCCGCTCGACACCGGGCTTGGACCATGAAGGCGGCGCGCTTTTCGCCGACCCGCGCCTGGCCGAGCTTGGCTGGCGGGCTGTGCTGCCGACCGCAACGATGGACGACTTGCTTCTGGCGGCGGGCTATAGCCGCTCAGCGTCCAGTGCATTCGATGCCTTGCGCCTGTCCCACGGCGTGCCGGACGGCAGCCGCGACATGGTCGTGGACAAGGCTTTCCTGCTGGAAAGCAACTTCGAAGAGCTCAACGGCGTCGATTTTGATAAGGGCTGCTATATCGGCCAAGAGAATACGGCGCGCCAGAAACACCGCGGCACCATCCGCCGCCGCCTCATGCCCGTCGAAATCGACGGGCCGGCGCCAGCGCCGGAGACGCCGATTCGCCTCGGCGCCGTAGACGTCGGCACCATGCGCTCCAGCCACGACGGCAAGGGCATGGCGATGCTGCGCCTCGAATATGTCGAAAAGGCAACGCAATCCGGCGAGCCGCTGGTGGCCGGCGATACCCGCCTGACCCCGGTCAAGCCGGCCTGGGCGCGCTATTGAGCGAGCGCGCACGCTGCGGCTGGGCGGCGGGCGATGCCGACTACGCCGCCTATCACGACCTGGAATGGGGCGTGCCGCTGCATGACGAGCGGCGCCTGTTCGAGATGCTCATTCTTGAAGGCGCCCAGGCCGGCCTGAGCTGGCTGACCATCCTGCGCAAACGCGACAATTACCGCGCCGCCTTCGCCAATTTCGACGCCGAGGCGATCGCGCGCTACGGCGACAGCGACCGCGCGCGGCTACTGGCCGACGCCGGGATCGTGCGCAACCGCCTCAAGATCGACGCCACCATCGCCAACGCCCGCACCACCCTTGCCTTGCGCGAGGAAGGCGGCGGCCTCGATGCCTATCTCTGGGATTTCGTCGATGGCGCGCCGTTGCAAAACCGTTGGCGCGACCTCAGCGAGGTGCCAGCCAGCACGCCCCTCTCCGCGGCCATCTCGAAAGACCTCAAGCGCCGCGGCTTTCGCTTCGTCGGGCCGACCATCGTCTATGCCTATATGCAATCGACCGGCATGGTGAACGACCATGTCGCCACCTGCTTCCGCCACGCGGCGCTGGCTTAACGGGTTTCCTCCGCCGCCATGCGCTCCGCATAAGTCACATGCGGCACGCCCTGCTGGTACAGGGTCGCGGCCCGCGATGCGTAGATCTGCATCATCGAGGCCTGGCGCTTATTGATCAGGCCTTGGCTGATGTAATAGTCGCCCCAGGCACGCGCTATCGCAGGCACCCGCTCGCCCTTGAGGCCCTCGAAACGAATGCCGTAGATCAGCTTCGCGGTAATCTCGTCGGCAACCGCCATCAGCTCCGGGCCAAGCTCGTCCTCGACGCTCGCCGCAGGCGCCGCCGCCGGCAAGACCGCCAGCATCCACAGCGTCAGACACAGACCGACAAATCGCCGCATGGGCCTACCCCTCGTCGCGTGGCTCCGCGATCGCCGCCTGGGCGGCGGCCAGACGCGCCACGGGCACACGATAAGGCGAGCACGAAACATAGTCGAGGCCGGCCTGGTGGCAGAACACCACCGAGGCCGGATCGCCGCCGTGTTCGCCGCAGATGCCGAGCTTGATGGCGGCGCGCGTGGCCCGGCCGCGCTCTGCCGCGATACGCACCAATTCGCCGACACCGTCCTGATCGAGGGTGACGAAGGGGTCGTGGCTCAGCACGCCCAGCTCCTGATAGGTGGTGAGGAACTGGGCCGAGTCGTCGCGGCTGATGCCGAAGGTGGTCTGGGTCAGGTCGTTGGTGCCGAAACTGAAAAACTCGGCCGTCTCGGCAATCTCTCCCGCCCGCAGGCAGGCCCGCGGCAACTCGATCATGGTGCCGACCAGGTAGCGCAATTCCTCTCCGCTGCTCTTCGCGACTTCTTCGGCGACGGCGACGATGCGGGCCTTGAGGATTTCGAGCTCGCGCTTGGTCGCCACCAGCGGAATCATCACTTCCGGGACAACCGCCTCGCCATTTTCGGCACCGGCTTCGAGAGCCGCCTCGAAGATCGCCCGCGCCTGCATTTCGTAAACCTCGGGATAGCTCAAGCCCAGGCGGCAGCCGCGATGCCCCAGCATGGGGTTGAGCTCGTGCAACTGGCTGGCACGGGCCCGCACCTCGTCTTCGCCGCGCCCGGTCGCGCGCGCCATCTCCGCCACTTCGTCGTCGGCACGGGGCAGAAATTCATGCAGTGGCGGGTCAAGCAGCCTGACCGTCACCGGCAGACCCGCCATGATGCGGAACAGCTCGACGAAATCCGCCTTTTGCATGGGCAGGATATCGACCAGGGCCGCCCGCCGTTCCTGCTCGCTCTCGGCCATGATCATGCGCCGGATGGCGACGATCCTGGTGTCGTCGAAGAACATGTGCTCGGTGCGGCAAAGCCCAATGCCCTCGGCGCCGAAGGCGCGCGCGGTTCGTGCATCCTCAGGGGTCTCGGCATTGGCCCGCACCTTGAGCGAGCGCACCTCGTCTACCCACGACATCAAGGTCGAAAACTCGGCGCCCAGCTTGGGCTCGATGGTCGGAACGCGGCCCAACATGACCTCGCCCGTGGAGCCGTCGATGGTAATCACCTCACCCGCCTTGATGGTCGCGGCGCCGGCCGTGAAGGTTTCCGCCTTATAGTCGATGGTCAGCTCGCCGGCCCCGGATACGCAGGGCCGGCCCATGCCGCGCGCGACGACAGCCGCATGGCTGGTCATGCCGCCGCGGGCGGTAAGAATGCCCCGTGCCGCATGCATGCCATGAATATCTTCCGGGCTGGTCTCGAGACGAACCAGGATGACGTCCTCGCCGGCGCGGGCGCGATGCTCGGCCTCGTCCGCGTTCAGAACCACCACGCCGCAGGCCGCGCCCGGCGAGGCCGCAAGCCCACGCGTCAGCGCATTGCGCGGTGCATCCGGATCGAGCGTCGGATGCAACAGTTGCTCCAAGGCGTCAGGATCGACGCGCCCGATCGCCTGCGCCTTGTCGATCACGCCCTCTTCCGCCATCTCGACGGCGATCTTCAGCGCCGCCGCCGCGGTGCGCTTGCCCGCCCGCGTCTGCAGCATGTAGAGGCGGCCCTGCTGGACCGTGAACTCGATATCCTGCATGTCGGCGTAATGGCTTTCCAGGCGTCGGAAAACCGCATTGAGCTCGGCATAGACCTCGGGCCTGGCCTGTTCCATGGAGACGCCGCTATTGCCGGCCGCGGCAGCGGTCGTCAGCGGCTGCGGCGTGCGAATGCCGGCAACCACGTCCTCGCCCTGGGCATTGATCAGATACTCGCCGAACACGGCATTCTCGCCGGTCGACGGATTGCGCGTAAAGGCCACCCCGGTGGCGCAGTCGTTGCCCATATTGCCGAACACCATGCTCTGGACGTTGACGG
>CAZVDW010000476.1:0-7792 GCA_964625645.1 uncultured Rhodospirillaceae bacterium | reverse complement strand
TGCTTTTCCTTTTCCAGCTCGGCGCGGTGGCGCTCCGACATCTTGGAATAGGAATCCAGCATATATTGCGCCTCTTTCTCCTTGGAGGCGTCGACACACTCGACCAGCGCGACGGGCGGATCCGAGTCCGCCAGCGGGCGCAGCTCAACCCGCAGGGGTATGGCCCGCCCGCTGGCCTCGGATTCGACCTCGAAGCCGTATTTGCGGCCATCGCCAAGGCGCTCGGCCGCCCGCTCCGCCTTCAGGGCCGCAATACGCTCGGTCAACGGATCGTCGGGATCGCCGGTCGGCGGGAACATCTGAAAGAAGCGGGCGTTCTCGTGCAGAACGGTCCAGGTGGCCGGGTCGACGACCGCGACCCCCACATTGAGGTTCTGGAAGACCTTGTTCAGATCGGGCCGGTGTTCCACGAACACGCCTTTGACCATGGCAGACAGTCCCCCCTCAGGGCGCGGATACGATCGCGCGCTTGGCGGCCATGACGACGGAAATCACGCTGGAAATGTCGCTCTCGTCCAGCTCGAAATCCTCCAGCGTCTCGCGCAGTATCTTGATAACGGTGAGAAAATCCTTCTCGTTGATGCCGACATTGGCGTGCACCCGCTCCAACTGGTCGGCGCTGTAGCTGGCCGGGCCGCCCATTACAGTGGCGATGAACTTGGTCTGATGGTCGATCAGACGGGCCATGTTGGTGTTCTCGAAATAGCCCTCGAGCTCGGGCGTATCCATGACCTGATCATAGAACGCCGATACGATCCGGCTGACCGTGGCGAAGCCGCCATAGCGGTCGAACATGGTTGTCATTGACCAACTCCCCCTCTTCTTATGGGGAGAAAGTACCCGACAAGGTCTCATGGGGCAAACCCGCAGGCCAATCGCCCGGCCAGCGCCGCACAGTCGCCGATGTCATCAGCCGTCTCCAGGCGATACGATTCACTGGCGACCGCCAGCGCCGCGGCGCGCTCCGCCTGGCCGTGGCCGGTGAGCACGTGGACGCCGCCGGCCAGCCCGCCCGCGCGCCCCGCGGCCATGTCCGTGGCGTGGTCGCCAATGATCCAGGAGCGTCTCAGGTCGAGCCCCAAGGCGACCGCCGCGGCGCGCAACATGCCGTCGCCCGGCTTGCGCCAGGGGTGGTCGGCCACGGCATAGTCACCCTTGCCGTCGGCGTGATAGGCGCAGGCATAGACGGCATCGACCCGGGCGCCAGCCTCTGCCAAAAGAGCCAGCATGCGCGCCTGTACCGCGGCAAAATCCGTCCAGTCGTAATAGCCGCGGCCGATGCCCGACTGGTTGGTCACCACCACCACCGGCACCCCGGCGCCATTGCAGGCGCCGAGGATATCCGCCGCGCCGTCGATCAGGGCCACGTCCTCGGGCCGGGCGAGATAGCCGCTCTCTTCGACCAGCACGCCGTCTCGGTCGACAAAAAGGGCGGGCACGGGCACAGGCCGCGCCGCCGCCAAGGGCTCGGCCCAAAGGCCCATCTCGATTCTCACTTGGCGGCCATGAGTCCCGGCGCGACGCTTTCCAGATACCAGGCATAGGTTTGCCGCAAACCTTGCGTCAGGTCGGTCCTGGCGCGCCAGCCGAGCGAGGCCAGATACGCGCTGTCGACCAGCTTGCGCGGCGTGCCGTCCGGCTTGTCGGCGAGAAAGGTCAAATCCCCGTCGAAGCCCACCGTGGCCGCCACGCGCTCGGCCAGCTCGCGGATGGTGACTTCCTCGCCGCTGCCGACATTGACGTGGCCCTCGGCGGAATAGACCTTCATGAGATGCACCAGCGCGTCCGCCAGATCGTCGACATAGAGGAATTCGCGCCTCGGCGTGCCGCTGCCCCAGACCTCGAAGCTGCCTTCGCCGCGCGCCTTGGCCTCGTGCACCTTGCGCAACAGCGCCGGCAGCACATGGCTTTGCTCGAGGTCGAAATTGTCGTTGATGCCGTAGAGGTTGGTGGGCTGGGCGGAGATGAAATCGCAGCCATATTGCCGGCGATAGGCATCGCAGAGCTTGAGCCCGGCGATCTTGGCGATGGCATACCATTGATTGCTCGGCTCCAGGGGGCCGCCGAGCAGGGCAGCCTCGGCCATGGGCTGATCGGCGTCGCGCGGATAGATACAGCTCGAGCCGAGAAACAATAGCTTGGCGACGCCGCATCGCCGCGCGGCCTCGATGATGTTGGCCTCGAGCATCATGTTGTCGTAAAGGAATTCGGCCGGCCGCGTCGCGTTGGCATGAATGCCGCCGACCGTCGCCGCCGCCACGAACACCGCATCGGGCTTCGCCTCGGCCAGCCAGGCCTCGACCTCGGCCTGGCGGCGCAGATCGAGCCGGTCGCGGCCGACGCCCAGCACCTCGCAGTCCTCGCCCGCCAGCCGCCGCACGAGCGCCGAGCCCACCATGCCGCGGTGGCCCGCCACCCAAACCCGCTTGCCCGCCAGATCGAACGTCACTGTGGTCTCCTTGTTGATCGCCGGGAATTTAGCACCTCGGGTATGGGCTGGGAATTCACTTCGGTGGCCATTGTCTTGCGGTGTGGAGCATGCGCACGACCCTGATGGCGTCCGGGTCGGCCCGATAGACGACAATGAAAGGCGTTCTCGAAACAACGAGCTCCCGCGTTCCGGAGACCCGGCCGTGTCTTCCCGATCTCGGGAAATCGCTTAGCCGTCTTGTCGCCCCGACAACTGTATCGCGCAACCCAAGTGCGGCACTCGGGTCATCTTGGGCGATGTAATCGAGTTGGGTTTCAAGGTCTCGCTCGGCCTCGGCGAGCCAGATGACTTTCACTCACTTTCATCCGCGATGCGTTGCACGAGTCGCTCCCGCCAGTCGGCGAGAACTTCCTCATTCGGAATCCATACGGCATTCGGGTTATCCGCCTCGCGCAGGCCCTGCTCGACCTGCTCGCGGAACCAAGCATCATGATCCTCCGCTTCTTGCTTGCGCGCGATCGCATCGCGCATCATGCCGCGCAGCAGCTGTGCGGCGCTGCGATCCTGGTTCTTGGCAAGATCAGAGAAAGCGCTCTTCAGCTCTTCATCGACGCGAAAGGTGAACGTGGTCTCGGTCATGGCCATCACTCATGTGTTACAGTAGATGTAACTTGTAACACATATACCGCTGCGGCACGATCCGATTAGGATGAGACGGCCTCACACGGAGCGCGCCACCATGCCGGACAGCTTCAGCCATTTCTCGCCAACCTTTTTCGCCTTTTTCGAGGAATTGGCCGCCAACAACGAGCGCGACTGGTTCGCCGCCAACAAGCCGCGCTACCAGGACGAGGTGGTGAGCCCCATGGTCGCCTTCATCGCCGCCATGGCGCCGCGCCTGCGCAATATCTCAGCGCACTTCACCGCCGATCCGCGCGCCAATGGCGGCTCGATGTTCCGCATCTATCGCGACGTGCGCTTCGCCAAGGACAAGCGGCCCTACAAGGAGCACGCGTCGTGCCACTTCCGCCACGAGGCGCGCAGCCGCGACGCCCATACGCCGGGCTATTACGTGCACCTGGCACCCGACGACGTGCGTATCGGCGGCGGCATCTGGCTGCCGCCCAAGGAGCCCTTGGCGCTGATCCGCGACGCCATCGTGGCGGACAGCCCGGGCTGGAAGCGGGTGGTCGCCAACAAGCGCCTCAAGGACGCCTTCGGCGCCATCGGCGGCGACGGCCTGGTGCGCCCGCCGCGCGGCTACGACCCCGACCACCGCCACGTCGAGGACCTCAAGCGCAAGACCTTCTTCGCCATGAAGCGCATCGACAGAAAGACCGCGCTAACGCCCGGCTTCTTGGATGAGGTGGCGGAGACTTTCCGCGCCGCCACGCCGCTGATGACGTTTCTCACCAAGGCGTTGGGGCAGGCGTTTTAGAAGCTCCGAAGGCCCGATCCAGGTGCTGCGAAAGCCTGTGCCGTGGCGCAATGTCAACTCGAACCCCGCAGTAAAGACCGCCACCCTTCACGGCGGCGGACCGATACGGAACGAACGCCCTCACCCCCAGAACCTCGCCCCGCTAGACCTGATCACCTATTTGTCGCTCTTGCGGCGATACCCCATCACATTCTCCTCATGCTCCTTGGTCTCGATTTCCTCTGCTCCGCAAAAATCGGCCTGAACGTCGCGCGAAAGCGCCGCATAAGTCTCAGCATCGACCAAAATCTCGCCGGTGTTCGCCCTCGACAGCAACCGGCTCGCCTTCGCGAAGGCCGGGCTACTGACTACATCGCCATCGCCGATCTTCACATACCCGAAAACCGCCGCGAAACGGAACTTCCAATCGACTCGAAACACGATTGAGTCCTTAAGCATAATCTCTCGTCCCTCCAAGATTCCACGAAACGCCCCCATCGCATAATCGGCATTATCGAACATAAGAAAATATCCATCACCATCTGTATCCATTACGCTTTCTTCACCAAGGCCAAAATCTGCCAATACACTCAAAACATATTGCTTGAGTATTTCTTTAAACATCTCATCCGCGCTTCTTTTAACACCGGTCGCTTGGGCAAGTGCACCCGTGATCCTAGTAGATTTCACGACGTCGATAACCAAAACTGTCCGCTCATGCCAATCTTGTGATGACCTTATATTTCTCTGTATCTCACGGTCCCATTGATCTTTGATTCCCTTGATAGATACTAGCGCTCGGTTTGCTAGCAGCTTTTTCTCATCTATCTTTCTGGTCTTGCCAACTTCGGCCCTCCGTTCGTGTTCATTTTCCGACTTGGCTTCCGATTTTTCTTCACCAATACCGGCCTCTTCCCGCAAACTCTTATAGTTCTCATCAATCATTCTCTCTGCGGCACTACATAAAGACTCGCAAGTATCTATGCTCAGGCTAAATTGTCCGCGTTCACTCTGACCGATCGACAGAGTTTCGACAAAGCGCAAGTATTGCAGGAAGATATAGCTATTAACGATTGCACCTTCCGGCCAACCCTCTTCATTGGGACCGGATTCCTTGGCCAATTCGACAATTTCAGCGGGGAAAAAAGTCGCGTGAAAAATGTGCTCTATATAACTAAGTTGGGTACATATGCTACCCAACATTGCTCTTCCAAGAGGTAAAATACTGTAATGAATTTCCATTTTCCCATTTTCTGACTCTCTTATACATGTCCCAATAAATCGAGTTTTTACCAATATCGCAAGACTATCTTTTACGAATATCGATTGGGAGTTGAAAAACTCTCTTAGCTCGTCAACAATACTAGCATAATTCAAAAGACCACCATGGTGTATAAGAATCTGTAAAACTCGAACCTTTTCCAAGAAAATGGCATGGTCTTGTTCTTTCGACAGATAATTTACATGGTAATTGAATATATTGTCCAAGAAACTAACTGTTTCAACCCTTTCCTTAACGATGCCCGCAGGCGGCGGGTCAGAAATATCGTGGGACCGACGAAATTCCCACAATGCGTCCGCATCAACCGTGAGTCGATTGCGAAATTCTCCAAGGCTTATTTGCATTAGTGTGCTAATAATCCTGTAATGCTTTGCATGTAACGTCGATTTGGCCGCGTCAAGAAAGGATACCAATAATTGCTCGGCCGAAATCTCGTATCGCCCCCCCTTCGCCTCCCTCCGACAGAGCCGATTTCGCATAACTTCTCCAATGATCCGCCATACGCCCTTGCCATCTAGCAAGATCAAGAAAAAGATAAAGCATTTCACGAAAATAATTTAGCGCCCTCCTAGCATTGTTATTACACAAATTGGTAATAAAATCTTCATGACCATCGAAAATTATGCGCTCGCGCAAGTTTCCGGGAGATTTATCGCAAGATATTGCCTCCATGACATGATCGGATAAGAGCGCAGCAATTTTTGCGATGCTAGTTTTTTTGTGCAGAATAGTTTTTCCATCTTCGCACGCGCCTTCCAAAGTCTTGTCGATTACATATGCCGCAAACTGCCGGACAGATGGCGAAATAACGCATTTCGTTTGCAAGCTGTTATCCTGAACATGTGCCCGCGCGCACCGTTTCCAGAGGTACCAGTATGTATTGTTGCGCAATACCGCAACGACAGGAGTCAGTCTTTCTCCTATAAATTGAGATTCTTCCTCGCGCTGGATCGGATACCTATTTTGCCACAATATTCCTCCTAACCACTCGATGAGATCGCCCTTCACGCTATCTTCATAGAATTCAAGCGGGTCTATAATGTCGAAGCCATCGAAAACCAACAGTGGCTGCCAGGCCTTGGATATGCCGAATTCGATGAAAGCCTCTCTGTACCGCCGAGATTCGTCGTCATAAAGAATCGCTCGTTTTTCCTTCCAGTTCTTGGCGGCATATGAGGTTATCCACGCAAGTGCTTCTTCAGCCTCCTGCCGCCCGGTCCTTATATTTCTTTCTGTTGCGCTTGGCCGCAAATTGGCACTGTAGAAACGGATAAACTCCATGCCATTAGCCTCCTGCAGCAACGACGTGGGGCGAGGCTCCGTGCCCGGATGGTTGAAATTCGGCGTGTTGTAGCTCGAGAAGGCGATAAGGTCGCGGAACAAGCAATCGGTGAGGTGGCGCGATACTTGGGTTTTGAATACCTCGGGCGGAAATTTATTTGTGCCGGCAGATCTCTTCACATTCCAGGCGCTGCCCAGACGCAACAGTACCTTCGTATATTCAACTCGGCTCGGAAAAATCTTTTCGTCTTTAAATTTTTGAAAATGGACAGCAAGACAGTATTTCAAATAGGTCGATTTTCCAGATCCCACATCACCCAGGAGAGCCAACTTATTGTTGACGGGAAGTTCATATGGCCGACTTTCGGGAGGCCCGCAGAATTTTATAAGATCAAAGGCGAGAGTTTCTGTCGCTGCCAAGTTTAAGTTGACAATCTCCTCTGGAAGAAGAGGGTTATCATCGGTATTTTTGTACTCATAGGAATATACTCTCTTGTATATTTCTTCCACCTCTCTGGAGTCTGGAAATAGGTATTTGTCTTCCCATTCAGTTATTCGGTATTGGCCATAGTAAAATTTCGACGTGTTTTCTTCTAAGAATCGCAATATTGTCTTTAAATTCTTAACGTAGACGTAATAATTGGAGAAAATGTCAGTTTGCGATTTTGGGATAGTCGGACTGCGCACACGCATATCTGGTCTTTTTAGTTTTACGCTCTGACCTTCAGCCTGCAAAAAGAGTCCGCTTAGATTGAATGTATTCCGAAATTCCCGCAAAAGCTGGGCCTTGGCCTCGTTATAGTCTCTCATTGATCTCGTCCTCAGGATTCCGTTGGTCGGGGGTTGGGTGGAATTCCATCGCTTTGAAACAATCTTGCAGAGGATTGTGGCTTGAATTGTAACATGTGGTGGTGCTGCCGTGCTATAGCAATCTGAGTGCTGGTACTGCTTGTTGCCAATGCATAGTAGAATTCGGCGATGGGCATGACATGGATTTGCGTCTTGTACGCAGGATTTCCGGCCACTGTTTGGTGGGTCCTGATTTTCGACATCGTTGCATCGGGCGCGCCCCTTAGTTCACGAATGGCGGATGCGGGCACCGCGGCCTCGGAAAGCAATTTGCGCAGCCAAACGCGGTGCAACTCGTCCCGTGCCAGCGCTTGGTGCAGGCTGCATGGGTAGTGACGTGCTCGTACGACCGCACCCACCCCATTGCATCCGCCGCCGCGCTCTTAGACAATGCGCGGGATGGCGCAGGTAGCAGAGACAGTGCCGGCCGCTGAGGCGGGGCGGGCGTTCGGGTTGGTATCGGATTTCGCGCCTGCGGGGGATCAGCCGCAGGCGATAGCCGAGCTTGTCGCGGGCCTGCGGGCGGGCGAGC
>CAZVDW010000475.1:0-4356 GCA_964625645.1 uncultured Rhodospirillaceae bacterium | reverse complement strand
CCAATCTCGACGACTTAACGGTATCCCACATTCCGCAATTGAGAAAAAGTTAGTAACCATTTGATGTATAGCGATTTTACTCCGTTGGCAAATCGCCAGACCTCGGATCTGGCGCAGCAGCGGCGAACAGCAGACTCTTCGCGGCCTCTTCCGCGTCAGATGGCCTCGTTCCTGCAGAGCCTTCCTAACCAATTGATATTGCAATACAATAATCATGTGGTTTCGGTATATTTCGGATCTGATTTGAGCCTGCGCCGCGACGGGTCGCTGTTGCAAATCCGCAACGGTATTGCAGATACGTCGCGCTTCGCGGGACTGGCCACTCTCAGCCGCCGCCCAGGACGGCCATCACCGGAAATTGCGGCAGCGAGACAAACGTTCCCGCTGCTATGGCCACGCCATACGGCACGGGCCCATTGCGCCGGTGCAATTCGCCAATCCAGCCGACCTTGGCGAGGCGGTCGGCGAGCGGCAAACGCCGAAACAGCAGCAAGATCACCGACAGGATGCCACCGGCGATGGCAATCGCCATCAGATATGGCGCCAATGCGGACCAGCCGGTCCACATGGCGCCGGCGGAAAAGAGCTTTATGTCACCGCCACCGAACAAGCCGAATGCGAAGGCCGCGACGCCAAGCGCCAGGCAACCGAGGGCCACGCCGAGAGACAAGACGATGTGCTGAATATCGAGGCCGGCGGCCAGCGCCGCCGGCAAGAATGCCACGGCCACCAGCAGCGATACCCAGTTGGGAATCATGAAACGGCCGAGATCACTGATCGCCCCATAGAGCATCGCGATGACCAGGACACCGGCCGCCGTGCCGGTTGTTACGCTGGCGAAGTCGTTCATGACTGACCCGGTCGATCGAAGGTCCGCGACGCCGCGACCGACACCTCAGCAGCGCCGAACGGCATGCGAATGGCGTTACATCGACGCCATCATGCGCAGACGCGGATGGTCCCGCACAACGAACCGTTTGTGCTTGCGCTCCAGGATGCCCTCCCGCGCCAAGGTGCCGATGGCCATGGCGACATCCTGCTTCTCCGTGCCCGCCTGGCTGGCAAGCACGTCATGATTCGGCGGCGTGTCGATCATCCAGGAGCCATCGCCCGTCGGGTTGGGCACGGCGAGCTTCACCAATGCCGCATAAATGCGTTGGCGCGGCGACAAGGTCGACATTTGCGTGACCTTCTCGTTCATGTTCCGCACCACCGCAGCCAACTGCTCTATCAGGCGCAGCGCGACTTTCGATTGGTTGGCAAGCACGGCCCGGAACGCGTCGCCGGACAATGCGCCGAGCATACAGGCCTGGTCGCCGATCACCTGGGCCGAGCGCCGGCTGCTGTTGATTGCCGACAACTCGCCGAAAACATCGCCGGCATGCAGCTCCCCGAGATGCACTTCCGTGCCATCATCGCGAATATTGACGACGCGCACCGTCCCGGCGAGCACGAAATAGACCTCCGTGCTCGTCTCGTCGGCCGGCACGACCGTTTGGTTCGCGCCCACATCAAGCCAGCGGCACTTGGATTCGATAGCCCGCAGGACCTCTTCCGGGACTCCCTCGAATAGCTTGATGCCGTCCAGGCTGTGCCCAATGGCTCCGGTTGTGTCGCTGTTCATGCCCTGCGCAAATCCTGATCCCGGTTGTCTCGCGTCCGCCACGGCAAAACAACACGCGGGACCGCCAACATTGTCGTCTTCACCATCATAGCGGCACTGCCACCCCTGCCAAGCGATGCGGTCATCTGAAACAGGTCATTTCGCCCCGACCACAATGTGGTTGACCACCGACTTGACGTTACCGATGCCGCCCGCAACGGCCAAGGCGCGTTGCAGTTCCCCCTCGTCGGACGCGCGGCCGATCAGATAGACGACACCCTCAACCGCACGTACGCGATAATGCGCCGCATGAATGGATTGGTCGAGGGCATAGTTGTCGGTGATGGTCTTCTCGATCGCGACATCGTTAAGAAAGGTTCCCACGCCGCTCTCGTCGCCGACGTGGATTTCGTTGATGACCTCGCCGAGCGATTCCATGCTCGAGGCGACCGCCGTCGCCTTTTGCTGCGCCGCGCGGTCGCCGACGCGCCCCAGCAACAAAGCCCGGCCTTCGAACACCACCGTCCTGACATCCTTGAATAGTCCGGCGCCGTATTCGATCAAGCGCTTGTTGAGCTCGAGCGTGATCATGCTGTCGTCGGCCGGAGCCGTCGCGCCGCTGTCGCCAACGACGACGCGCTCGCTACCACCCGCGACTCCCAGCGGCAAGGTGCTTGGCGCACAGGCGCCAACAAGCACCAGGACCGGCAATAGCCAACCCATACCCAATGCCTGCAAGCTGTTGCGGTGCGTTCCGCGCAATCCATCCTCCCTGCGGCCACCCGGCCGCCGCACAGCTAACAAACTATCGCAACCCTCTGGCATTTCCAGCCTCTTCTGCGCTCGACCCACGCCTTGCCGACGCATAGAGTGCGCAAAACCTGAATTTGGCGAGATATCATGGCTCTACACGGTACCAGTGGGCGGCATCGAATCTACCTCATGCGACACGGCGAAGTGCGCTACTTCAACGACGAAGGCCGCCCGCTGGAACCGGACGGCGTGCTGTTGACCGCCGACGGCAGGGGCCAGGCCGAAGCCGCCGGTCAGGCGCTGGCGAATGTCGCCATCGACAAAGTGGTCTGCTCCGGTCTTCCCCGCACCCGCCAGACCGCGGAGTTGGTCATGGGCGCGCGAGCCACGGCCATCGAGGAACGCGCCGCCCTGTCTGAAATACGCCTCGGCAAGATTTCCGACATTCCCCGCGACCGCGTCGAGGCGGAGCTGGTCTACGGCCTGGAATCGGCCCATCTGCCCGGCGCCCGCATGGCCGGCGGCGAGGTCTTCGCCGATTTCGAGGCGCGGGTCGTCGGCGGCTTTCTGGATCTTCTTGCGGAGGCCGGCTGGACCACCATGCTGGTGGTCGCGCATGACGGCGTAAACAGAGCACTGCTGGGCTGGGCCTGCGGCGCCGGGCTGGCGGCCCTCGGCAGCTTCGAGCAGGACATGGGCTGCGTGAACATCATCGACGTCGACCTGGCCGATGGCGAGATCGCGCGCCGCCTGATCAAGGCCGTAAACCTCACGCCCTACAACCTGGCCAAGCTCGGCCTCAACCGCACCAGCATGGAAACCGTTTGCGAGGCGTTGATATCGACCGCCAGCCATTAAGACCCATTTGATGGCTGGCGGTCGGTATTATTCGCCGGCCGGCATGGGGTCCCTGGCAAGACCGTGGAAGATACCGCCCTCGCGCCAGACCGTGATCTCGACCGAGTCATGGATCACGGTCTCGCCGACGATCGCTTCGAGCTGCGGTGTCAGCTCGGCGACATAGAGCGTCCGCACGCCGCCCGGGGCAGCGAGCTTGAGCTGGGCGGCGAGGCGCCCCTGTATCGAGCAATAGCGGCCGCCGAGCAGGGCAAGCCCCGCAGCCGGCCCGCCCGGTTTCGATATGGCGAAGTCGAGCCGGTCGAGCGCACGCCCCACGGCGGCGAAATCGTCTGTCGCCACTTCCGCGGCGAGGCCCTTCTTGTGGTTCATGGCGATCTCGGCGAAAACCCGCGCGGCGAGATCGCGCTCGCTGAACATGCCGTAACCGACCCAGGCCAACGCCAGGACCGATGCCGCCAGGGCCGCCAGGCGCAGCCGCCAGACGCTCGCGGGTGTGGCGCGCGGCGGCTCCCCTGCGAGAATGGCCTCGGCGCGCTCGTCTGTGAGCCGCGCCTCGCGGTAATGGTCGCCAACCAACCGATCCAGATCCGGCATCTCTCCTCCTATGCGACCGCGTCTTCTGAAAGGGCGCGGCGAAGCTTCAGCCGCGCCCGGTGCACGAGGCTGAGCACTGTGCCCCGGCCGCGACCCGTTAGACCGGCGATCTCCTCGGCGCTGTAGCCCTCGACCAGATTGAGGAACAGGGCCTCGCGCTCCTCCGCCCGCAAGGCCGCGAGCGGGCCTTCGAGATCATGCGCCGCGATCGCCGCCGCCGAGACATCCGCGATCTCGGCAGGCACACAGGGACTGTCGTCGAGCGGCTCGAAGACCACCAGGCGCTCGCGCCGGTACTGGTCGACGAAGATGTTGCGGATGGTGGTGAAGAGGAGGGACTTGCCGGCCACCTTTCCGGCATGGCGGTGCAGGCGAAACCATGCCTCCTGTACGAGGTCCTCGGCGTCCTGGTGCCGCGCCGTCAAGGACAGCGCGTAGCGGAAGCCGGCGTCCAGCAAATCCCGGTCATCCATGCCGCCACTGTACCCTACTCCTTTGTCGATGGCGTCAAGCCCGGCCCGAAGTCGCCTTCACCGCCACCGATG
>CAZVDW010000474.1:0-2238 GCA_964625645.1 uncultured Rhodospirillaceae bacterium | reverse complement strand
TTCCCTGCGCGTGGCGGTGACATCGGCGTCGGTCACCACGAAAAGGTCCTGCACGTCGGTGCCGGTGTTGGTGACGCCCCAGGCGGCGTCGCGGTTGCGGCCTACTATCACCACCGGAATGCCGGGAATGGTGGCGCCGATGACGTCGAAGCCGGGCGCCGAGAGATGGGCGAGATACCAGGTGGTGGGTGCGGTGAGGCCGAGATGCGGGTCGTTGGCGAGGATGGGGGCGCCATTGGCTGCGCGCCTGCCCGCGACCACCCAGTTGTTGGAGCCGACATCGGCCGGCGGCGGCGCCGGCAGGGCCGCCAGGGTGCGCTCGAGCATGGCGTCGTCGAGGGCGGCGAGCCAGGGTGGCGGGGCGACGGCATCGTTGGCCCACAGCGTCGCCACCTGCTGCGGGCTGAGGCGCTTGAGCAATTTCGCGCGCATCGCCTCCGCCGCCGCATTGCCGGCAAGCTGCATGGCCATCATCTGGATGGCGATGACGGAATCGGCCGGCCGCCAGGGCTCAGGCTCATGACGCAGCAGCGCGAGCTCGATGGCGATGGGGCCGGAATGCGTGTCGAGATAGGCGTTGACGCCGGCGGCGTAGGCGGCGAGCAGGTCGCGGGTTTGCTCGCTTACCGCCGCGAGATTGCGTTCCGCCACATGGGCCAGCCCGAGGCTGCGGAAGTAGCGGTCGGCGGGCAGCGCGCGCTCCCCCAGCATCTCGGCCAGGCGGCCCGCGCCGACGCGCCGCGCCAGCTCCATCTGCCAGAAGCGCTCCTGGGCGTGCACGAAGCCGAGGCCGAAGTAAGCGTCGCGCTCGCTGCCGCCGCGGATATGGGCGACGCCGTGCCCATCGCGCAATATCGTTAGCTCAGCATCTAACTCGCCGACGACAACTTCCCCGTCCACTTGCGGCAAGGTCCCGCTCAGCCACCAGCCCCCCCCAACCATGGCCAAACCTATCGCTGCCAATAGGGCAAACAGGATCTGGCGCAGGCGGCGGCGCATGGTCTAGCCGCTGCCGAACTGGGCGAGGATGCGCGCCCGGTCGCCGTCGAGCTCGGGCACCGCGCCGCGGCTGGTCGGGTCGGGGTGCGCCGGCAGCTTGATCGGGTTGCCGGCGATCTTCAGCGGCCCGGCCTTGGCATCGTCGATGCCCACCACCATGTTGCGCGCCAAGACCTGGCGGTGGCTCACCGTGTGCGCCACCGTGTTGAGCGGCCCGCAAGGCACGCCCGCCGCTTCGAGCTTGGCCAGCCAATGCTCGGTGGTGTCAGTGGTCAGCACCGCCTCGAGCTCCGCCTTGAGCGCCTCGACATGCCGCATGCGCTCAGGGTTGGTGGCGAACAGCGGATTGTCCGCCAGGCCGTCGAGCCCAAGCGCCTCGCAGAGCTTCACGAACAGCGCGTCGTTGCCCGCCGCCATGATGATGTGGCCGTCGCCCGAGCGATAGCACTCGAAAGGTGCTATGGCCGGGTGGCGCGCTCCGCTCGGCCCCGGCGCCTCGCCGGTGCTGAAGTAGCGCGCGATGGCGTTCTCCAGGATCGCCACCTGGCAGTCGAGCATGGCGATGTCGATGAACTGGCCGCGGCCGTTGCGCTCGCGCTCGTAGAGCGCCGCGTTGATGCCGATGGCGGTGAACATGCCGGCGGTGATATCGCCAATGGCGGTTCCCACCCGCGTCGGCTCGCCGCCCTCGTGGCCGGTCAGGCTCATGATGCCGCCCATGCCCTGGACCACCATGTCATAGGCCGGGCGCTGGGAATCCGGCCCGGTCTGGCCGAAGCCGGAACAGGCCGCGTAGATCAGCCGCGGGTGGCGCTCGCTGACCGCTTCATAGCCGAAGCCGAGCTTGGCCATGGTGCCGGGGCGGAAATTCTCCACCAGCACATCGGCGTTGGCGAGCAGCGTTTCCAGGATCGCCTTGTCGCCTTCGTCCTTGAGGTCCAGCGCGATGCTCTCCTTGCCGCGGTTGAGCGACATGAAGTAGGCGGACTTCCCGTCGACGAAGGGCCCGATCTGGCGCGCGTCGTCACCGCTCCCGGGCGCCTCGACCTTGATCACCCTCGCGCCCAGGTCTGCCAGCACCATCGTGCAGTAGGGCCCGGCCAGAACCCGCGACAGATCGACAACGAGCGTTCCGGTGAGGGGTCCGATCATTGGGCCGGGACTCCCGCGGAGGGCGCGGTCAGCCCCTTGCGGCTTCGAGGCGACTCTTCATGCCGTTGAGCTCGTCCAGGAGCTGCG
>CAZVDW010000473.1:0-1653 GCA_964625645.1 uncultured Rhodospirillaceae bacterium | reverse complement strand
CGGGATCTCCTTGAACTGGCGGCGCACCTCGACGACCACGGCGGCGCCTGCGCGTCCCACCGCCATCATGCCAAGCGCACCGAACAGATAGGGCAGCAGGCCGCCGATGAAGAGGCCGATGACGACGAAGGGGTCCTGCAGGCGGAACTCGACGTCGAGGTCGGGGAAGTAATGCTGCAGGTCCTCGGTATAGGCCGCGAACAGCACCAGGGCCGCGAGCGCCGCCGAGCCGATGGCATAGCCCTTGGTCACCGCCTTGGTGGTGTTGCCGACCGCATCCAGGGCATCGGTGATCTTGCGCACGTCCTCGGGCAGCTCGGCCATCTCGGCGATGCCGCCGGCATTGTCGGTGACCGGGCCGTAGGCATCGAGCGCCACGACCACTCCGGCCAGCGCCAGCATCGTGGTTGCCGCGATGGCGAGGCCGAACAGGCCGGCCGCGCTGAAGGCGATGATGATGCCCGCCGCGATCACCAGCACCGGCAGGGCACAGGCTTCCATGGAGACCGCCAGGCCCTGGATGACGTTGGTGGCATGACCGGTCTCGGAGGCCTTGGCGACGCTGCGCACCGGGCGGAACGATGTCGAGGTGTAGTATTCGGTGATCCAGACCAGCAGCCCGGTCACCGCCAGGCCGACCAGGGCGCAGACGAACAGCGAGGTGCCGCTGAGGGTGCTGTCGCCCATGGCCAATTCCGTATCGAAACCGACCCAGACACCGATGATGATGGCGATCAGCACCGCCGACAGCGCCGCCGCCCCGATCAAACCCTTGTAGAGCGCTGCCATGACGTTGTTGCTGGGGCCGAGCTTGACCAGAAAGTTGCCGGCAACCGAAGCCAGGATGCAGGCGCCGCCGATAACCAGCGGCAGCTCCATCATCATCACCTGGGCCTCGCCGGTGAAGAATATGGCTGCCAGCAGCATGGTGGCGACCATGGTCACCGCGTAGGTTTCGAACAGATCGGCCGCCATGCCGGCGCAATCGCCGACGTTGTCGCCGACGTTATCGGCGATCACGGCCGCGTTGCGGGGATCGTCCTCGGGAATTCCGGCCTCGATCTTACCCACCAGATCGGCGCCAACATCGGCGCCCTTGGTGAAGATGCCGCCGCCGAGACGGGCGAAGATGGAGATCAGCGAGGCGCCGAAGCTCAAGGCCACAAGCGCCTCGAGAATATGACGCAGGCTCTCCTCATCCTCGCCGCCGTAGACGCCGAGCATGATGGCGAAATAGCCGGCCACGCCGAGCAGGCCGAGACCAACCACCAGCATGCCGGTGATGGCACCCGATTGGAAGGCGATGGCCAGCGCCGGCGCCATGCCGGTGCGCGCCGCCTCGGCCGTGCGCACATTGGCGCGCACCGAGACGTTCATGCCGATAAAGCCGGCCGCGCCTGAGAGCACCGCGCCGATGACGAAGCCGATGGCCACGGCCAGGCCGAGCAGCGCCCAGAGAATGGCGCCGACCACCACGCCGGCAACGCCGATCGCCATGTATTGCCGATTGAGGTAGGCGCTGGCGCCTTCCTGGATCGCCGCGGCGATCTCCTGCATACGCTCATTGCCGGCTGACGCCGCCATGACCTGTTTGGTCGTATAGATACCATAGGCAACGGCAGCAAGGCCGCACAGCAGTGCGAACACTAGCGC
>CAZVDW010000472.1:0-1597 GCA_964625645.1 uncultured Rhodospirillaceae bacterium | reverse complement strand
CTCGGCCCATCGCTAAGGTCGAGCCGGGCGCCGATCAACAGCCGGATATTGGCCTGCTTGGCCGCCGCATGGGCACGCACCACACCGGCCAGGGTGTTGCGGTCGCACACCGCCAAGGCCTCGATGCCGAGCGCCACCGCTGTCGCCACCAGCTCATGGGCATGCGACGCCCCTTCGAGAAAGCTGAAATTGCTGACGGCCTGCAGCTCGGCATAGGGGGTCATGGATCGCCGGTGTCTTCCAGTCCCATGACATGACCGTCGAATTGTGTTCCTTCGACAACGCTTTGGAAGCGCCTATCGGCTGTGATCACGATCCCGCCGGTCATCTCCGCGCAGGCGAGGTAGAAACAGTCATAAGCGGGATGATCGAGCGCGATGGCGATAGCGAGGGCGCGCTCGGAGAATATGTCGAGCGGATAAAGCTGGGGTAGGTATTGACCGAGCGCTTGGATGGCGGCGTGGGCGTGCTGGCTCCCGATTTCCTTTTTCCGGTGTCGCTTCCAGATGATATTCGCCACCTCAGCAAGGATGAGAGCAGGGGCGTGGAATTGGTCGCGGCGGGCCAGCAGTTGCCTGGCCTCGGCGTCATGAGGCTCGTTGAAGAACCATTTGGCGGCAACGCTGGCGTCGATGACCAAGCTCACCGATCACGGTCCTCGCGCAGCAGGTCGGCGCTGTCGGTTTGCAGGCGACCGGGGGTCATGGCCGCGATCTGTTCGGCAAGGGCGCGAAGATCGACGGGCGCATAAGGGTTAACGGCGTCGGATAGGATTTGTCGAAGCTCGGCCTCCAGAGAGCGATCCGCGCCTTTGGCTCTTTGTTTGAGGGCTTCGACGACCTTGTCGTCGAGGTTTCGGATGGTCACGCTTGCCATGGCATTTCTCCTGCTTGCATTATGCAATCATATAATGATTGCGTTTTGATTGCAATTACTCTTTTACCCGAACACCCCGTGCAGGTACCAGCGCGGCACCGGGGCCGGGGGGTGGTCGTAGAGGCCTTCGCGGTAGAGCCAGAAGCGGGCGCCGGCGATGTCCTCGACGCGGTAGTAGTCGCGCAAGGGCGCGTCCTCGTGCCACCACTCGTCGGCGATGCGCTCGGGGCCGCTGGCGCGGGCGATGCGGAAAACCTGGCCGTGCCAGCGGAACAGCATGGGCGGGCCGTCGGGCACCGCCGCCACGGCCTCGATGGCAAGCGGCGGCTCGAACAGGCGCAAGGGGCGCTGCCGCGGCGGCCAGGCGGCGTGCGTGTCGTCGAGGGCTGTGCGGCGGGCAACGGCGCGGTCGGGATGGTGGCTGGCGCGCGGGGCGAGGCGCATCACGGCATTCGCGCCGAGGCGATTGGTCAGGCGGTCGACGAGGGTGGCCAGGCCGTCGCTCTCAGGCGCGCCGGCGAGGTCGCCCTGGCGTGCCGGCAGCGGGTCGCTGGCGCCGGCGGCGAGCGTCACCACCTCGATGCCGGGGCCGGCATCGAGGCCGTCGAGCTTCTCCGCCAGCAGCCGCGCCAGGGCGGCCTCGTCGCGGCTGGCCCGGCTGGTGCCGACGCGCAGGCCCGTCGCCGTGCCGTCGATGCGGAAGACGGTGGCCGTGAGGCGA
>CAZVDW010000471.1:0-5313 GCA_964625645.1 uncultured Rhodospirillaceae bacterium | reverse complement strand
GAGGCCAGGGATTTCGAGGAGTTCGTCGGGCGGCTGCCCCGTGACAACGACGACTGAGCATCGCCAACACATGGCCGCCGCGCTGTCACTGGCGCGGCGCGGTCTTGGCGCGGTCTGGCCCAATCCGGCCGTCGGCTGCGTGCTGCTGCGCGAGCGCCAGGTGGTGGGGCGCGGCTGGACCCAAGCGGGCGGCAGGCCGCACGCGGAGACCGAGGCCCTGAGACGCGCCGGCGAGGCGGCGGCGGGCGCCACCGCTTACGTCACGCTCGAGCCCTGTGCCCATGACGGCAAGACCCCGCCTTGCGCCGACGCCTTGATCGAAGCGCGTATCGGGCGTTGCGTGGTGGCGACGGAGGACCCGGACAAGCGTGTGGCCGGGGCCGGTCTGGCGCGTCTGCGGGATGCCGGCATCGAGGTCATCGAGGGCGTCTGCCGCGAAGAGGCCAGGGCGCTCAATGCCGGCTATCTGTTGCATCGCGAGCACGGGCGCCCACTCGTCACGCTCAAGATGGCCAGCACCCTCGATGGCCGCATCG
The DNA here is from genome assembly GCA_964625645.1 of uncultured Rhodospirillaceae bacterium. Classification (GTDB taxonomy): domain Bacteria; phylum Pseudomonadota; class Alphaproteobacteria; order UBA7887; family UBA7887; genus UBA7887. The sequence continues at coordinate 4,777 of CAZVDW010000471.1, read as the reverse complement.
CCACGGCCAACGGCGACAGCCACTGGATCACCGGCGAGCTGGCGCGGGCGCGGGCGCATCTGTTGCGGGCCGAGCACGATGCGGTGATGGTCGGCGCGCGCACCGCCATGTCGGACCGCCCGCGCCTGACCTGCCGCCTGCCGGGTCTGGCCGGGCGCTCGCCGGTGCGCGTGGTGGCCGACAGCCGTTTGCGCCTGCCCCTGACCGACCCCCTGGTCGCCGAGCGCGACGAGGCGCCGACCTGGATAGTGGCGTTGGCAGGCACGGATGCGGCGCGGCGGCAAGCCTTCGCGGATTGCGGCGTCAAGGTGATTTCCGTCTCCGGAGAAGATGGCGGCGTTTCCGTGGCCGAGACGCTGGCAGCGCTGGCCGGGCGCGGCATCACGCGGCTGCTCGTCGAAGGCGGCGGGCGTCTTGCCGCGAGCCTGATAGCGGCCGATCGGGTCGATCGCATCGCCTGGTTCCGCGCCACATCGCTGATCGGCGACGACGGCGTGGCGGCGGTTGCCGGTCTCGGCCTCGACCAGGTGGCCGACGCGCCCAGCTTCGATCGCATCGCCATCACCGCCGTTGGCGAGGATGTGCTGGAAACTTACGCCCGTCGGGAATAGTTTCTCGCCATGTTTACCGGATTGATCAGTGATGTCGGGCGGCTGCGTGCCATCGAGCACCGCGGCGACGTGCGAATGACCATAGAAACCGCCTTCGACATGGCAGGCGTGGCCCTTGGCGCGTCTATCGCCTGCTCGGGTGCCTGCCTGACCGTGGTCGACAAGGGCGAGGGCTGGTTCGCCATCGATGCCTCGGGCGAAACCCTGTCCAAGACGACGCTTGGCGACTGGCGGGCGGGCAGGGCGATCAACCTCGAGCGCTCCCTGACCGTCGGCGACGAGATCGGCGGACATCTGGTCAGCGGCCATGTGGACGGCACCATCGCGCTCAAGTCCCGCACGCCAGCGGGGGATTCGCTGGTGCTGGTCTTCGCCATGCCGGACTGGCTGGCGCCCTATGTGGCGCCCAAGGGCTCGATCGCGCTGGACGGCATTTCGCTGACCGTGAACGGGGTCGGCGCCGACCGCTTCGACATCAACATCATTCCCCATACCCAGGAGATGACCACCTTCGGTGCGCTCGCAGCCGGGGAACGGGTCAACGTGGAGATAGATATGCTGGCACGATATGCACGCCGAGCGCTGGCCCATGCGGGGGTCGCGGCATGAGCGTGGTGGCGGATTCGGCATCCATGGAATCGCCCTTCTCGCCAGTCGAGGACCTGATCCAGGATGCCCGCAACGGCCGCCTGTTCGTGCTCGTCGATGACGAAGGCCGCGAGAACGAAGGCGATCTGATCGTGCCGGCGGAGTTCGCCACCCCCGAGGCGATCAATTTCATGGCCCGCTACGGCCGTGGCCTGGTCTGCCTGGCCTTGTCGCCCGACCGCGCCCGCGATCTTGAGCTGGAGCCCATGCAGCGGCGCAACGTCAAGCGCTTCGACACTGCATTCACGGTCTCGATCGAGGCCACGGAAGGGGTCTCGACCGGCATTTCCGCGTCCGACCGGGCGCACACCATCCATACCGCCATCGATCCGCGCAGCAGCGCCGCCGATATCACCACGCCGGGCCATGTCTTTCCCGTCGTCGCGCGCGAAGGCGGCGTGCTGGTGCGCGCCGGCCATACCGAGGCGGCGGTCGATATCGCCAGGCTCGCGGGCCTCGCCCCGGCCGGGGTGATCTGCGAGATCATGAACGACGACGGCACCATGGCGCGGCGCGACGACCTGATTGCCTATTGCCAGCAGCACGGCCTCAAGATCGGCACCATCGCCGACCTCATCGCCTATCGCCGCCGCGCCGACCGCGTGATCGAGAAGTTGCTGGAGCGCGATTTCGAGAGCCGCTGGGGCGGCGCCTTCCGCATGGTGGTCTACGTCAATACCGCCGACGGCACGGAGCATGCCGCGCTGGTCAAGGGCGACGTCGCCAGCGAAGGGCCGGTGCTGGTGCGCATGCACCGGGTCAATCCGCTGATCGACATCATGGGCGACACCACGACGGGGCGCGGCGACGAGCTGCACCGGGCGATGGAATTGATCGCCGAGGAAGGACGCGGCGTGGTCGTGGTGATCCGCGCGGCGCGTACGGATTCGCTTTCGACCTTGCTGGAGGGGCGCGAGATCGATCCCGGCGAAAGCGGCGGCGCGCTGCGTGCCTATGGCACCGGCGCACAGATCCTGCTCGATCTCGGCATTCGCGAGATGGAGCTGCTGAGCAATTCCGAGCGCACGGTGGTGGGCCTCGACGGCTTCGGCCTGAGCATTGCCGGGCGCAGGCCGATCGAAGGCGGCGACTGAGATGGCTGGCACCGCGCGCGTGCTGCTGGTGGTGGCACGCTACTACGAAGACATCGCCGGCGAGCTCGCGGCGGGCGCGGCGGGCGCGCTGGAGGCCGCCGGTGTCAAATGGGACAGCGTCGATGTGCCCGGCGCGCTGGAGATCCCCGGCGCCATCGCCAGTGCCCATCGCTTCGGCGCCTATGACGGCTATGTCGCGCTCGGCTGCGTCATTCGCGGCGAGACCGGCCATTACGACATCGTTGCCGGCGAGAGTGCGCGCGGGCTTACCAGCCTCGCCATCGATCACGGTGCTGCGCTTGGCAACGGTATTCTGACGACGGAAAATCGCGACCAGGCAATGACGCGTGCTGCCGTCGCAGAGGGCAATAAGGGCGCTGTCGCGGCCGAGGCCTGTCTTGCCATGATCGCCCTGGCGCGCCGTTTCGCGGGCGACGCTTGAGCAGCGCCTCCGATAGCGCGCTCGCGGCGCGGCGTGGCGCCCGTCTGGCGGCGGTGCAGGCGATGTATCAGATCGGCCTGGTCGGCACGCCGGCGCCGACCGTGATCGCCGAGATGGCGGCGCGGCCGTCGCCGACCGGTGCGCTCGACAAGGCTTTTCTGCAACGACTCGCCGAGGGCGCGCTGAGCCATGCCGAGGCGCTCGATGCGGCGGTTTCCGAGACCTTGCGTGAAGGCTGGCAGCTCGAGCGGCTGTCGCTCACCATGCGCGGTCTGCTGCGGATCGCGGCGTTCGAGCTGCGCGACTGCCTGGAGGTGCCGCCCCGCGTCGCCGTCAGCGAATATGTCGCCATCGCCCACAGCTTTTTCGACGACGACGAGGCGGGCTTCGTCAACGCGGCGCTGGAGACCCTGGCGCGGCGCTTGCGGGCGCGGGACTGGGCGGATGGCGGACAGAGCGAATGAGTTCGCCCTGATCGACAGTCTCTTCCGGCCCCTGGCCGAGGGCTTTCCCGGCGCGCTCGGGCTCACCGACGACGCCGCCCTGCTGCCTGGCGGCGAGGACATGGCGGTGACCCAGGACGGCCTTGTCGCCGGCGTTCATTTTCCGCACGACGAGACGCCCGAGGCGATTGCCGCCAAGGCACTGCGGGTGAACCTGAGCGATCTCGCGGCGATGGGCGCCAGGCCGCTCGCCTATCTGCTGACGCTGGTCTTGCCCGCGCATATCGACGATGGCTGGCTGCGCCGTTTCTGTGCCAGTCTCGGCGACGAGCAGGCGCGCTGGGGCATTGTCCTGGCCGGCGGCGATACGGTCTCGACGCCCGGCCCGCTGACGCTTTCGATCACGGCATTGGGCACTGTCACTCGCGCCTTGCGGCGGTCGGGCGCGCGGCCGGGCGATTCCGTCTATGTCTCGGGCACCATCGGCGATGCCGTGCTCGGCCTCGCCGCCCTGCGCGGCGAACTGACCGGCAGCGGGCATGAGGCGCTCGTCGAGCGCCTGCGCCTGCCGACGCCCCGCCTGGCGCTCGGCCGCGCCCTGGTCGGCGTGGCCAGCGCCTGCGCCGATGTCTCGGACGGGCTGGTCGCCGATGCCGGCCATATCGCCGCGGCCTCGGGCGTTGCCGTCGTGATCGATGCGGGCGCCGTGCCGCTGTCGCAGGCGGCCAGGGCCGTGCTCGCCGAGCAGCCCGCCTGGTTGCCTCGCATGCTAACCGGTGGTGATGACTACGAGCTGGTCTTCAGCGCCAGGAACGCCGTCGCCGACGCCACCCGCATCGGCGTTGTCGAGGTCGGCGAGGGCGTCGCCGTCCGCAACCCCGACGGCAGCACCATGGCCTTCGACACCCCCGGCTATCGCCACTTCTAGAGGGGTCACGCATCGTGGGGTCACACATCGTGGGGTCAGGTCTTTCACATATCGTGGGGTCAGGTCTTTCATTTTGACTTAATATAGTCCACTATGCGATGTCAAAATGAAAGACCTGACCCCGATTTGACAGTACCGGCTATCGTCACTTCTAATCTTGCGGCATTGACACCGAGCGGAAGATGTCCTCGACCGCCTCGCGGTGGGCGTCGAAATAGACGGCGGCGGTGCCGATATAGAGCAGCAGGCGCAGGACCTCCTCGTCGTCGATGGCGCCGATTGCCAGGCCGCGATAGGCGAGGCCGTCGCTGGAGAGAAAGGCGATGTCGAAGCGAAAGCCCGAGAGGTGTCCGAAGGCGGCCGGGCGCAGATTGCCGAAGTCGGGGTCGTTGGCGCCGGCTTGGGCGAGACTGGCGACGGCGAGATCGGCGACATCGCTGGCGCGCATGCCGCCGCGATAGCGCGGCACGCCGTCGTCCGGCTCGTCGGCGCTGTTGTCGAACAGCGCATCGCCATCCTCGATCGCCGCGTAGAGCCTGAGGTTCTGCAGCGGCAGGCCGTCGATCGTCCATTGCTCCATGGGGGCAAGGGGAAAGCGGCTCCAGGCGATC
>CAZVDW010000470.1:0-2496 GCA_964625645.1 uncultured Rhodospirillaceae bacterium | reverse complement strand
CCCTCGGCGCCGCCACGGCGCTCTCGGATGTGGTGTCTCGACAGGCGCTCGAGAGTGCGGTCCTGGCGCGCGCGCCTCAAGGGACGGAAGAGCTCAACCGCCGCGCCCTGGCCGTCGGTTTTGCCCTCGGCGAGAGCGCCAGAGCCGGCTGACCACCGCCTTTCGTCAGCCTCTGCCGGCGAGATCTTCACAGGAAATTCATAGTTTTTTAAAGGGTTTAACGCGAAAACTGCTGTCTAAATGGAACTATTCTAATTAGTAACGGACAGCGATGAAGATTCGCAACAAACTGATTGTCGGATTCACTGTCATTATCCTATTTAGCGGCGCCATGGGATTCAGCGCCGTAGACGGAATCCAGCGCACCAGCCAGCTGACCAACGAGCTGTTCGAATATCCGCTAATGGCGAGCAACTTCGCGCGCAGCGCTCAGACGGCTTTCTTGCGCATGCGCGTGGCGGGAAGCGACGAGCCCTTGGTCGCGGCGCAGGAAAACCTGCTGCGCGAGGATCTGGCGATCGTCGCCGAAAGACTTCGCGACCCGGCCGGCCCGGCGTTAATCGCGCATATCGATGCCGGCCTCAGGAACCTGGCGCGGCTGCGCACGGCAAGGACGCTGATAGCCGAACAGGGCGGCAGCCTGGGCGAAACCCTGCTCAGGCAGGAAGTGGCATTTTCCTCGATCGACGAGGATTTTGAATCGCTCGTCGAACTGGCGGTGGTCGAGGGATTCGACTTCATGCTGGCGGCCGAAAATGAATCGACCGAGCTGTTCAACATTCAGATTTTCCTCGTCTGCCTGATGCTCGGCCTGGGGCTCGGCATCGCCCTTTATCTTGGCCGCCAGTTCGCCCGGCCGATCCAGGCCATCACCGCCGTCACCTCGCGCCTGGCGATGGGCGACGACAAGGTCGAAATTCCGGGCGGCCGGCGGCGCGATGAAATCGGCGCCATGGCCCGCGCCCTGGAGATATTCAAGGAGAACGTCACGACCATCCGGCAAAACGAAGCGGAGCTTATTCGCATGCGCGACAGCCTCGAGCAGCGCGTGCGGGAGAGGACGGAAGAACTGGCCGGGGCGCTTCAGGCGGCGAACGCCGCGAGCGCCGCCAAGTCCGAGTTTCTCGCCACCGTAAGCCACGAATTGCGCACGCCGCTCAATGCCATTATCGGATTTTCGGATATTTTACGGGGTGAGTTGTTCGGCCCGCACAGCAATGCGAAATATCGTGAATATGCAAAGGACATAAACGAATCCGGCGTACTCCTCCTCGACCATATCAACGAAATTCTCGAATTCTCGAAGATCGAGGCGGGGAAATCCGAATTGCATGAGGAGTATATCGAAGTCCTACCGACCCTTGATTCCTGCCTCTCCGTGGTCAGTGGACGGGCCGAAAAAGCCGGTATCGAAATCGAGCGTGACATCGCGGCGGACCTGCCGCCGCTCTTTGCCGATGAGCGCAAATGCAAACAGATCCTGATCAACCTGCTGTCCAACGCGGTGAAGTTCACGCCGCCTGGCGGCAAGGTCACAGTCAGAATTTGGTTTCGCCGCGACAATGGTTACATATTTCAGATCACCGATACCGGCATCGGAATCGCGCTCGCCGATATCCCCAATACGCTGACGCCGTTCCAGCAGATCGACAGCGATCTAAACCGCAAATATGAAGGCACCGGCCTCGGGTTGCCGCTCACCAAAACCTTCGTCGAAATGCATGGCGGGTCCTTGGACCTGCAAAGCGAGGTCGGCATTGGCACCACGGTCACCGTCAGATTTCCGGCCGAGCGCATCGCGGCACCGAGCGCCGGCCCATCATTGGTGAAAAAAAGCGCCAGCATGTAGGCGCCATGACCGGCCGCCGGCGGGCAGCGGCACGGACCGCGATATTATTTATACCGGCGCCAAAAGACCGGTGATCGCCTCAGCCAATTGGCGGCGCCGGAAGGGCTTTCGAATGAGCGGCAAATCGGCACCGAAAACCGGCCCGGCGCCGGCGAATTCCTCATTATATCCGGAGGTCAGCAGCACCGGCAGTTCGGGCCGGCAATCGCGCGCATGTTCGGCCAATTGCAGGCCGCTCATGCCGCCCGGCATGACGATGTCGGTGAAAAGCAGATCGATATGCTGGTCGCTATGCAGGATTTTTAGCGCCGAAGGGCCGTCCGTCTTGGAAATCACTTGATAGTTGAGGTCCTCGAGCGTCGCCTTCATCAAAGTCCGAACTTCCTCGTCATCCTCGACCACCAAAATAATTGCCTCGCTTTCTTCGAACAAAGGGTTGTCCTTCCGTCTGCATCGTTTGGCCAGGGCGGCATCCGGGCGGTCATTCGGCGCCGGCACAGCGACGGTTCGGCCCAACCCGTACAAGGATACTCGGTCCCGATGCAAACTAGCCTAATTTTGATATTGATTTACGCATATCCGTCATGGCGAATATAATTTCTGCATTCCTGCGGCGAGGTTTCGTCAAGGATTACTCCAATGCGCTT
>CAZVDW010000469.1:0-3844 GCA_964625645.1 uncultured Rhodospirillaceae bacterium | reverse complement strand
GGTTGGCGCGGCGCGAGATCGCCGACAGGCCGCCCTGGACCGGGTCGCTGTTGATGATCTCCAGCAGGTCGTCGTCGGTCAGCAGCGGCGAATATTCGAGGATCGGAGCCGCCACCACGAGCTCGACGTCGCGGGCGAGCTGGCGCACCAGATCGTGCGGCACGGACTCCATGTCCTTGATGGATTCGGCGATGATGCCGCGAATCTCGGGTAGCGCATCATTAGCCAGCTCACGCAGGGCGGTTCCGGCCAGCGCGCTCAGGCGGTTGCGCTCGCCGGGACTGAGCTCGGGCGTCAGTTGGCCGATCTTGTGGGCAAGGTCGATGCGCACGTCCTGGCTCGGGTCGGCGACCAGAAGCAGGTCGGCCTGTTGTGGCGCGGCCTTGTTGCCGGCGATGGCGCGGCGCACGTCCGGATCGTCGTCCTCGGCCAGGTAGTAAAGTATCTCCGGCGCCACATCGGTGCGCCTGGCGAGCTTCTCGCGCACCTTGGCGTCGCGGTCCCGCGCCAGCTGCTTGGCCTGCTCATAGGCCAGCACGCCGCTTTCGACGTCACCGCCGTCCGCCACAGTTTCCTGCCCAGCTGTCATGCTTCGCCTTCCCCCGCCTTCGCCGCCGCCAAAGCATAACAGGACATGCCGCGGCGGCTCTTGGCATCATACATGGCTGCATCCGCCCGCTCCACCAGCGCCTCCAGTGTCTCGGACGATGCCGGATCGAACACGGCGATGCCGATCGACAGGCCGAAGGGTCGCTCGGGCACGACGGGCACGTCGGTCAGGTCCGGCAGGCCGTCGATAAGCGCCTGGGCCTTGGCTTTGGCCCCGGCCTCGGCGGTCTCGTCCAACCAGACCTGCATTTCGTCGCCACCGACGCGCGCGACCACATCGCTGGCCCGGCTGTTGCCGGCGATCATGCCGGTGACCGCGATGAGTGCGCTGTCGCCCGCCGCATGGCCGTGCTCGTCGTTGAGGGCCTTGAAGTTGTCGAAATCGATAAAGAGGATGGCGCCCGGGCGGCTGTTGCGGCGGCAATGGCTGAGCCGACGTGTCGCCTCGTCCATGAAGGCGCGACGATTGAGCAGGCCGGTCAGCGGGTCGATGCGGGACAGGGCTTGCAGCCTTTCCCGGGAGCTCGCCTGCTCGAGTGCGATCCCGACATGCCCGGCCAGGCCCTGCAGCAGGTCCCGATCGTCGTCGCTCCAGGCTTCGCCTGCCGCGCGCCGGATGGCGACGCCGCCGTTGATCGCCTGGGCATACTGGGAAGGCGCGAGAAGCACATCCATGAGCTCGACGGTGCCCTGGTCTGTGGCAGCGGCCGTGGTGGCAAGGTCAGCAAGGCGGTCCAGCACCTCCGAAGGTGGCTCGGCGGCCTCCGGAAAGGCGCTTGCCAGCGCCACGGCGTCGTCATCGCCGTGGCGCAGTATCCAGCAGCGGGCGAGGCCCAGGGTCTCGGCAATGGTCAGCGTCGCGGCCTCCAGCATCGCTTGTGGCTCGGGTTCGTTGCGCATGGCCGTCACCACGGCGCCCAAGGCGCGCTCGCGGCGTTGCGCGATTTCCAGCAGCAGCTCCTTGGCCCGCGCCGCGGTGATGTCCTGGCAGACGCCGCGCGCCCCGCCCCAGGCCCCATCCGCCCCCTTCAGGGGCACACTCGAGACCTTGAGGCAGGTGGGCCGGCCGGCGGCGCTGGTCATCCAGACCAATTCGTCCCCGGTCGGATGATCGCTAAGGAAGGGCAGCAGCCGCTCCGGATCCTGCGCCATGCCGGGGGTGAGAAACTCGCGCGGGTCGTGGTCGACCAGGTCAGCCGCCGCGAAGCCGAGGGCGCCTTTCGGCGAGACGAAGGCGAAGCGGCCCCTGCCGTCGGTTTCCCAGACGAAGTCGGCGGAACATTCGACGAGGTCCTTGTAGCGCTGGCGCGATTCCACCAGCGCGTTGCGCAGGTTGTGATCCAGCGAATTGTCGCGGGCCAGGGCGAGCACGCGGTCCGAGCCCCGGCTGGCGCCCTGCACGGGAAGCAATGTGATTTCCAGGACGGCGCCGCCAAGATCGCTCGGCAGGGTCATGGTGACTTTGCCGCCGCAGCCGCTCTCGAGGGCCTCGCGGGCAGGCTCGGCGAGATGCGACATGGTGCCCCGCCGCAAGGCCGCGATCAAGTCTTGCGCCAACGGATTGGCATCGACGATGCCAAGCTCCGCATCGAGCAAGACCGCCGCGCCTGGATGCGCCACGACGAGCGCCGCAAGAGCCGCCGTCGAGGTGGCCTCGTCCGCCCAGCTCTCGCTCGCCGTCACCGCCCGGCCACCGCCGACAAGGTCTTGCACACCCGACGCAGGTCAGGCAGGGTCACTGTCGTCTCACTCCCCATCGCATGAGCCGTCCATGCCCGTTTTTCCCACGGAGACGTGGATCTTCGATCTCGACAATACCTTATATCCGGCCGATTGCGAGCTGTTTGCGCAGGTCGATTCGCGCATGGGCGCCTATATCAGTGCCAAGCTAGCGTTGGACGCAACGGCGGCGCGCGCCTTGCAGAAGACCTACTATCGTGAACATGGCACCACCCTGCGCGGCCTCATGGATAACCACGGCGTCGAGCCGCAGGACTATCTCGATTACGTGCACGACATCGACCTCACGCCGCTCGATGCGGTGCCGTCCCTGGCAGCGGCCCTGGCGGCGCTTCCCGGGCGGCGCTATGTGTTTACCAACGGCTCGCGCAGGCACGCGCAGCAGGTGCTGGAGCGACTGGGGCTGGCGGCATTGTTTGCCGGCATTTTCGATATCATCGCGGCCGACTACGTGCCGAAGCCCGACGCCCTAACTTACGATCGCTTCATCGCCGAATTCGACATCGATCCGGCGACCGCCGTTTTCGTCGAGGACAGCGTGGCGAACCTCGCTCCGGCGGCGGCGCTCGGCATGCGCACCGTATGGCTGTGCCAGCGCGAGGCACCGGGGTCGCAGGCCGGCCCCGACTATGTGGATCATGTCATCGACGACCTCGGGCAATGGCTTGAGGCGGAGCGACTTGCCGGTTAGGTTGCGCGCCGCAGGCCGCAGGGAGACACAGCCATGGAATCAAGCGAGTTGGAAAACGTCATCGAAGCCGCCTGGGACGACCGCGACAAGGTCGACCAATCGACGACCGGGCAGGTGCGCGATGCCGTCACCGCCGCGCTCGAGGGCCTCGACAAGGGCGCCTTCCGCGTCGCCGAGAAGCAGGCCGGCGACTGGCAGGTCAACCAATGGCTCAAGAAAGCCGTGTTGTTGTCCTTCCGGCTCAATCCCATGGAGCTGATCTCGGGTGCACCCGGCGGTGCCAATTGGTGGGACAAAGTTGCTTCGAAGTTCGCCGGCTGGAGCGCCGCGGACTTCTCGGCTGCCGGCTTTCGCGCCGTGCCCGGCTGCGTCGTGCGCCACTCGGCCTTCGTCGCGCCCGGTGCCGTGCTGATGCCGAGCTTCGTCAATCTCGGCGCCCATGTCGGCAGCGGCACCATGATCGACACCTGGGTGACTGTGGGCAGCTGCGCCCAGATCGGCTCCAACTGCCATATCTCGGGCGGCGTCGGCATCGGCGGCGTGCTCGAGCCTTTGCAGGCCGGCCCGGTGATCATCGAGGACAACTGTTTCATCGGCGCCCGCAGCGAAGTCGCCGAGGGCGTCGTGGTCGAGGAAGGCGCGGTGCTCTCGATGGGGGTCTTCCTCGGCGCCTCGACCAAGATCGTCGACCGCGCCACAGGCGATGTTGCTTACGGCCGCGTGCCGGCCTATTCGGTGGTGGTTCCGGGCAGCCTGCCCGGCAAGCCGCTCGCCGACGGCTCGCCCGGCCCCTCTCTGGCCTGT
>CAZVDW010000468.1:0-2412 GCA_964625645.1 uncultured Rhodospirillaceae bacterium | reverse complement strand
TGGCCTCTTTCGGCGGCCGCGGTGCCTTCATCGGCAAGGTGCGCGACGACCAGCTCGGCGAGGTTTTCGCCCATGACATCCGCTCGCTCGGCGTGCGCTTCGATACCGCGCCCACCAATGACGGGGCGAGCACTGCGCGCTGCCTGATCCTCGTCACGCCCGATGCCCAGCGCACGCTCAACACTTTTCTCGGCGCCTGCGTCGAGCTGGGCCCCGAGGACATCGATGCGGCCCTGGTCGAGGCCTCGGCCGTGACCTACCTCGAAGGCTATCTGTACGACCCGCCGCACGCCAAGGAAGCCTTCCACAAGGCGGAACAGATCGCCCACGCTGCGGGCCGCAAGGTGGCGCTGACGCTCTCGGATTCCTTCTGCGTCGACCGCTATCGCGACGAGTTCCGCGCCCTGGTGGCCGGTGGCGCCGATATCGTCTTCGCCAACGAGGCCGAGCTGCTCTCGCTCTACGAAGTCGACAGCTTCGACGAGGGCCTGCAGGCGATTCGCGAGAATTGCGAGGTCGCCGCCCTGACGCGCAGCGAAAAAGGCTCGGTGATCGTCGATCATGCAGAGGTGCACGTCATCGATGCCGCGCCTGTAGAGCACGTGCTCGACACCACCGGCGCCGGCGATCTGTACGCCGCCGGCTTCCTCTACGGCTACACCCGCGGCGAGGGCCTGGCCGAATGCGGGCGTCTCGGCTCGGCGGCGTCCGCCGAGATCATCAGCCACTTCGGCGCCCGCCCCGACGTGGCGCTCTCGACATTGGTGTGACGACGGCGGAACACACCACGCCGACTTGGCGCGAGACGCTCGCGACTTTCACCGAGCGGCCGGTCATCACCATGCTCTTCCTCGGCTACGCCGCCGGCGTGCCGTTGGTGATCGTGCTGTCCACGAGTGGCTACTGGCTTCGCGAAATCGGGGTCAGCCGCACTTCGATCGGCTTCCTGGTCTGGGCGAGCTTTCCCTGGGCCCTGAAGGTCTTCTGGGCGCCGCTGGTCGATCGCATATCACTTCCCATCCTGACGACCTGGCTGGGCAAGCGGCGGTCCTACATGCTCCTGGCGCAGATCAGCATCGTCAGCTGCTTGATCGGGATCGCTCTACTCAATCCCGAAGGATCGACCGCTTTCAAAGCCGGGGTGCTACCGGTCTTCGGCGGTATGTCGAACGCAGTGATCACGCCGCCGGCGACTGAAGTGGTCCTGATCATGGCGTTGTTGATGTTTCTCATCGCCGTGGCATCCGCCACACAGGACATTGTTATCGACGCATTCCGAATCGAGTCCGCGCCTGATGATCGACAAGGAGTCATGGCGGCCGCATATCAATACGGCTACCGCATCGCCATGTTCGTGGCTGGGGCGGTCGCCTTGTACATCGCCTATTTCGTTGATTGGCCAACAGCCTATTTCTTGATCGGACTATCAATGGTGATCGGCATGGTGACGGTGCTGGTGGTTCCGGAGCCAGCGCATGATGCCATCGAGAGAGAAAGCGGTCATGAGACCGCACTGGCCGAGCGAGTCGCCACCTTCGGACATTTGCATGGGCGCATGAAGCGATTGGCTGCCTGGTTCTCATCCGCCGTGGTCAGCCCGTTCGCGGAGTTTTTCCGTCGCAATGGCTGGATGGCGATCGTTGTGTTGGCACTAATCGGCTCATTCCGGCTGTCGGACATAACACTTGGCGTGATGGCCAATCCTTTCTATCACGATATCGGCTTTACCAAGCTCGATGTTGCAAATGTCGGTAAGACCTATGGTCTGTTCGTGATGCTCATCGGCATTGCCCTAGGCGGCGTCATGGTGGTGCGCTTCGGCATCATGCCGATGTTATTGCTCTCCGCCATTCTGCTGACGATCACCAACCTCCTGTTCGCAGCCATGGCAGTGGTCGGGCCGGAGCTGTGGATGCTTGCCATCACCATCAGCGCCGACAACCTTGCCGGTGGCATGTCGGGGACGGTTTTCATTGCCTATCTTTCGGCGCTCACCAATCGTGCCTATACAGCAACCCAATACGCGCTGTTCACCTCTTTAATGAGCTTGTTCGGCAAATTTCTTGCAGGCTTCTCCGGTGTCGTCGTCGATGCGACGGACTATGTGACATTCTTCATCTACGCTTCGACGCTTGGCATCCCTTCAATTCTTCTGATCATCTTCATTCGCATGCGAGGGCGCGAGGGCTTGCCCGGCTACGAACGCTCCTCGACTAAAATTGTGGTACCCTAACCAAAACCGGAGAGCTTCATGCGCATAGGCGTGCCGAAGGAGATCAAGGATCAGGAGTCCCGCGCGGGCCTGATTCCGTCGAGCGTGCGCGAGCTGGTGCATCACGGCCATCAGGTGCTGGTGCAAAGCCAGGCCGGCCACGCCATAGGCCTCGACGACCATATCTACCAGGCGGCCGG
>CAZVDW010000467.1:0-1831 GCA_964625645.1 uncultured Rhodospirillaceae bacterium | reverse complement strand
GGTGCGGTGACCGTCGGCACGGTGGGCGAGCAGATGCTCTACGAGATCGGCGACCCCCAGGCCTACCTGCTGCCCGACGTGGTCTGCGATTTCTCAAATGTCACGTTGCGTCAGGCGGGCCCGGACCGCGTGCGCGTAGAGGGCGCCATAGGCCGGGCGGCGCCAGATCGGTACAAGGTCTCGGCCACCTATGGCGACGGCTTTCGCGCCGGCGCGGTGTGGTTCTTCTATGGCGAGGAGGCGGGTGGCAAGGCGCGCAGCTTCGCCGAGACAGCTATCGCGCGAGCACAACATAGTTTACGCAACCGCAATGCGCCCGACTTCGACGAGACCCTGGTCGAGGTGATCGGCGACGAGAGCCATTACGGCGCCGAGGCAGGCGTCGCGGGCTCGCGCGAGGTGGCGGTGAAGATCGCCGCCCGCCACCGCGACGCCCGCGCCTGCGCCATGCTGCTCAAGGAGATCACCGGCTTGGGCCTCGCGGCACCACCGGGGCTGTCGGGCTTTGCCGGCGCCCGCTCGCGGCCCTCGCCGGTGGTGCGGCTTTTCTCGACCCTGGTGGCCAAGGAGACAGTGCCGCTGTCGCTGGTCATCGACGGCAAGGCCATCGCACTCGAGGCGGAAAGCGGCACGCCGTTCGACGCAGCCGCCATCGCGCGGCCCACGCCACCAATCCGCGGCGAGGCGGAGGACCTCGTCGAAGTGCCGCTGATCGAGCTCGCCTTTGCGCGCTCGGGCGACAAGGGCAACAAGGCCAATATCGGCGTGCTGCCACGCCAGCCGGACTACGCGCCGTGGCTCTGGGCGGCGCTGACGGAGGCGGAGGTGGCCCGCCGCTTCGCCCATTTCCTCAAAGGCGGCGTGCAGCGCTGGTACCTGCCGGGAACGGGCGCGATCAATTTTCTGCTCGACGACGTGCTCGGCGGCGGCGGCATCGCTTCGCTACGCAACGATCCGCAGGCCAAGGGCTATTCGCAGATCCTGCTGCAAACCCCGATCCCGGTGCCGCGTGCGCTTGTTCCCGCCACCTGAGCACACCGCGCCATGAGCCGATGGTTGCCAATCAGCATATCCGCCAGCGCTGTCAAGGGTCCCGACCGGCCTTCGGCCGGCGCTTCGCGCCCTTGACAGCGCTGGCGGATATGCCACTGCTTACCATCGACACATGGCGCTTTCTGCGCGCCTCGACATCGGCCAGCACGGCCGCGAGGCGGCGGGATAGGCGCGCGCGCTCACGCCCCGTAGAGATGGCGCTGAAAGCCGATAAAGGCGTCCCTGATCCTGGGCACACCACCCAGCGCATCCGCGGCATCGCCGACGGCCTGGTATTTCAGTGCCAAGAGCTGCGGCAGCTTCGCCTGGTCCAGCTCGCCGACGCCTTCGTTGACATATTGCGCCAGGACGAAGTCGAGAAAAGCCTGCAACTTGTCATCGTAATGCCCGACGATGTGCGGCCGGCGCGCCGCGACGCGCTCCGCGCGGGTGATCGGCGCCAGCGCGAAGGCGATGTAGGCGAGAACGTCGAAAATGTCGCTCTTCTCGGCGGCGATCATGCGCCTGACCTCGGCCAGCTGCGTGGCGCGATGAACCCGGCGGCCACATATTTACGAGGCTGTGGCTAAAAAGGAGCGTGCCATGATATCCGAGCGGACCAAGGCTGTGTTGGAACGGGCGCAACACGCAGATATCAGCTCGGCGCGATAATTGCTTCACTAAAAACTTTAGCGCTCCACTCTCGATTGCATCACTATTAGTATGGGTATGGCCCCGACCTAATGGGGTAGGGGGTGCGAAACCGCAAAGGGGGTGCCCCTGTTTTGCGGCGCTCAGG
>CAZVDW010000466.1:0-3249 GCA_964625645.1 uncultured Rhodospirillaceae bacterium | reverse complement strand
CTGAGGCCTCGCAAACGCGCAAGGCCTGGCAGACAAGTCACACCACTTCATCCGCTTCGCAGCCCAATCGAGGCTCAATGCGCAGAGCCCGCCTTCGTCCATTGACCGATTGCGGGCGATCACCGCGCCACACCTGATGGCAAGACCGGACGCGAGGCAGCTGATCGCTGCGGCCGCATTGAATGTGCGAACTGCGCCACCCGGCCCGGCGCCTCTGGCGGCCGCATCAGAAACTTGCTTGCGAGAGATCCTGTCCCAGAAGCAGCTTTCCACCTGTGATGAATGCCGCCGGGCTCATCGCGAGGTGCTTGGCCGCCGCGCGCGCGTCGCGTTCGTAGCGCTCGAGCGGACATGACCGGAAGATTGCCATGGCGCCGGCGATTTCGGTCAGCAGGCCAATCGCCCAAAGCGCGGCTTCGCTGGCAAAGCTGCAAGCGAGCCAAAGCCGCGCGCGAGCCGGCACCAGGTCCGAACCGGCCTCGACGGCGTCGAGCAGATCCGTCATCGCCTGCCTGAGGTATGCGCGGGCCGCGGACAGGCGTGCCTCGATGCGCCCAATCTCGGACTGGACAAGTTCACGCTCCGCCATCGGAATGCTGTCGCCACGCCGCTTCCTGTGCTGGGCAATCCGTAGGAATTCCGCGAGCGCGCCGCGCGCGAGTCCCAGCGGAACCGTCGCCACGGTCCAGCGATAGATCGAACCGGTCGGCAACCGGTAAAGCGTGCCCGGCTGTGTCGGCTGCGGTTGAAACGGATGCACGAACCGGTCCGGCACGAAAACGTCGCGGAACTCGAAATCGACGCTGCCGGTCGCGCAGAGACCCGAGACCTGCCAGTTGTCGTGCACGATGACATCCCCGCGTGGCGCGTAGGGAAAGACGATACGGCCCGTGCCTTGCCCGGCTTCCTCGACCGCGCAGCGCGGCGTGAACCATGTCGCATGCGGCGCACCGCTGCCGAAAGGCCAACGCCCACTCACGCGGTAACCGCCGGCGACCGGCACCGCTCGCCCGACACCCCCGGTTCCGGAAACGACGAACGCCTCCGGATTTGTGAAGATCTCCCGCGCGCAATCGACCGGTAAGTAGGCACCGACACGCCCCATGCCGCCACCATTGCCGACGAGCCAGCCGATCGCGCCATCGAGTGCCGCCGCCTCCTCGACCACATCCATGAAGTCGAGCGCCGAAAGTTCCGGACCGCCCAGGGCGGACGGCACCCACAGCCGGAACAGGCCGATTGCGGCAAGACTGCGATAGAGGGTATCGGGCAGCCGGCCGGCTGAGTCAAAAGCGGCCCTTTCCTGTGCCACGATCTCGGAAAGGTCCCTGAGTCGCGCGCAAAATCCTGAGGCCGACATGTCGCCCACGCGACCCGCTTGCCCGGCTTCTACCGACATCGAGACCATCATGACGTGTCCCTCCTGAGACGAATGGTTGCCTCAGGGAAGATTCGTCCGACGGCCCGTCACCAGCAAGCGGGCAGAATTGGGTCATTTCACCCAAACGCCGACACGTCAGGTCGCAGGCGGTTGCGGCAGGGATAGCACGAGGCGTACCAGATCGACCTGGCGGTGCAAGCCGGTCCGGGCGAAGATGGTCTCCAGGCGGCGGCGGGCCGTCTTCTCCGCAATACCCAGCGCGTCGGCGCAATCGCCCAGGGGACGACCGCTCGCCAACATCATGGCCAGCTCGGATTGCTTGCGGGTCAAGCCATAGTGACGGCGCAGGATGTCACCCTGCTCTGCCGGCGCCCCGTCCGGATCGCTCACCAGCATGAGCACGTGGTCTCCGCTCAGCGCTTCGAATTCAGCGACCGCTGGTACGGGCATCACGGTGACGGAGTAGGGGCGCACCTTGGCTTCGCGGGCGAGCGCCATGTTCCCGCCCGTTCCGGCCGGAAAGTCGCGCAAGGCCGAGGCGATCAAGGCCTGCAACGCCTTGTCGTCGATTGGCCGGCGCGCCTTGAGCATGCCGCCCTCGCAGCGCATGCCGTCTCCGGCGTCGATGATCCTTCGCGCCGCCTTGTTGCAGCGACGGACCCGGCCGTTGTGCCCCAGCGTGACGACGGCGACGTGGAAATTCTCGATCACCGCCCAGGCGCTGCGTTCCCGCATGTCCAGATCGGCCAGGCGGCTGCCAACCTGAACCGCTCGGGCGAGATGGTTCTTCAGCAAGCGAAACGTATCGATATCCGCCTGCGACACGTGTCCCTGACCAGGCCCCCGTTGTACGTTGGCCAGGATCAAGAGGTCGGGCGCGCGCATCAGGACGGCTCCGACGTAATAGCGCAAACCATGGTCCTGGCGAAAACGGTAGCACGCGTGCCGGTCGATCGAGCGCTCGTCGTGCATCATATAGTCGTAACTGATATCGATGTCGGGGCGGGTTTGATGCAGGACATTGCGTTCACTTTCGCGCGAAAAGTAGAGCGCGAAATCCTGCTTGTACTGTTGGCTGAGGCCATGATCGATTTGATAGACGCAATCACGACTGGCCAAGTCCATGCCGTAGATTTGCGACGCAGCGCCATCCAGCAACTGGCAACAGCGGTGCAGCGCCTGGTCCCACGCCGTCGGGTCGAGCGCTGCATCGTAGATCCGCTCAATCGTATCGATCAGGTCTGCTTCGTCTCGCAACATAAGACGTCGCCACGATCGCAACTTGTCTCCCGCATTGCGTCGAGTGTGGAGATAGCCGTGCGACAGCACAAGCGGCAATCACCCTATCGCCTGCGACAATTGGGCGGTCCCCAATCGCTTTGCCCAAACAATACCCACAGGAGCGACCACTTCGGGTCCGGTCCCGGTCCTGCGGAATGCGCATCCGGAAAGCCGCCTTGGCCGCCAGACCGGAATCCCGACCCGGTGACTCATGTCGTTCAGGCGGGCCTCAAGCTCCAGGCGGCGGGCAGCGCCGCCGGCTAGACGACTTGCCAGGCTCGCGAATTGCCGCTTGCCATCCGCTGTCGGTCAACCAAACAGTTGATCTTCTGGTGATTTAAATGGTATCGGCGACGGCCCGGTGAGTTCGCTTGGACTTCCCGCAAAGCTGACTTGAACGAGGACTGGCATGGCAAAGCGCCCTTTAGTGAAGCCGGGACGAAGGATTGCGTGCGCCTTCGTGTGACTCTGCGTTATCGCTGGCTGGTCGGTCTTGCCGGTTGCGGCCGGCATGGAGGATGCGCTCGGCACGCGCATCACGCCCGAGGTGTTGCAGGAAGTCTTTCCCGGCGCCGAAGGCATCGGCG
>CAZVDW010000465.1:0-15716 GCA_964625645.1 uncultured Rhodospirillaceae bacterium | reverse complement strand
AAAGGCAACAACACGCTCTCGCAACTCTATAGGATGTGGCTTTCCCATCGCTGACCCCCAATATCCGCTGCCATACGCAGGGAATCACAGATCAACACTCTTGGGAATCCTGAATCCGATTAGTCACGACACGCTCTAGCGCTCGATCAGCTCGATCTTGTAGCCGTCGGGATCTTCGACGAAGGCGATGACCGTCGAGCCGTGCTTCATCGGCCCCGGCTCGCGCACGACCTTGGCACCGGCATCGCCGAGCGCCTTGCAGGTGCCGTATATGTCGGGCACGCCGAGCGCCACGTGGCCGTAACCGCTGCCAAGCTCATACGGTCCTTCCTGGTCCCAGTTATGGGTGAGCTCTATCACCGCCTGGCTCTCCTCCGGCCCGAAGCCGACAAAGGCCAGGGTGAAGCGCCCGCCCGGGAAGTCGGTCTTGCGTAGCAGCTGCATGCCGAGCAGGCGGGTATAGAAGTCGAGCGATGCATCGAGGTCCTTGACCCGGATCATCGTGTGCAGCAGGCGCGGTTGTATGGCTTCAGCCATTTTGTGTCTCCTCGGCGATAACATCGAGCACGGCGCGCGCCGCGCTTTCGCTTGGGGTAGAGCCGGCGCCAAGCAAGGCCACCCCCTTTTCCAGGGCGGCAATCTGCGTCGCGCGGGCGACGGGATCAACCAGCAATTTTTCCGCCGCCGCGGCAATGGCGTCCACCGTGCAATCCTCTTGGATGAACTCCGGTATGGCGCCCTCGTCCAGGGCCAGATTGACCAGGCTGGCATAAGGAATGCGCAGCAGGCGCCTGGCGATCCAGGCCGTGAGCGGTGCCACGCGATAGCACACCACCATGGGCGTTCGCGTCGCTGCCAGCTCCACCGATACGGTGCCCGAGGCGGCGATGGCCGCGTCGCAAGCGGCAAAGGCATCGGCACGCTCGGCGGCGCCGGTGACGGTGGTGGGCAGCGGCCAGCCCGAGGTCGTCGCCGCCACGGCAGCGGCGGTCGCGGGCACCGTCGCCACCACCGCCTGGAGGCTCTCGACGCTGTCCACGAGTTGTTTCAGCGCCTCTCCGAAGACCGGCAAAAGGCGGCGAATCTCGCCCTGGCGACTGCCCGGCAATACGGCCAGCAGCGGCGCGCCGGCCGCAATACCGTGCCGTTGGCGAAAGCCCGGCCCGTCGCTTGGCGGCGCCTCGGCAACGGCGGGATGGCCGACAAAGGTGCAGGCGAGCCCGTGGCGCTCGAAATAGGGCGGCTCCCACGGCAACAGCGTGAGCAGGTGGTCGTACAGCGCCGCGACGCGAGCCGCCCGCCCAGGCCGCCAGGCCCAGACGCTTGGCGCGACATAATGGACCAGCGGAATGCCGCTGCCCCGCAACCGCTTGGCCAGGCGAAAGCAGAACCCCGGCGCATCGATGGTGACCACGGCATCCGGTGTCATGTCGCGGATCGCGCGTTCGGTTTCCGCGATCCGGCGCAGCAATTGCGGCGCCCGCGGCAACACCTCGACCAAGCCCATGACGGACAGTTCCCGCATGGGAAACCGGCTGTCGAGCCCGGCCGCGGCCATGGCCTCGCCACCGATGCCGGCAAAACGCACCTTGCCATCCGTCATTCGGCTCAGCGCCGTCATCAGGCGGCCACCGAGAAGGTCTCCGGACGGCTCGCCGGCAACCAGGAAAACGAGCGGGGCCTCGCCTTCCCTCACACCGGGGCGTCGATGCCGACCACGAACAGCCCGGCATCATCCGCGAGCTCGATCAAGCGCGCTCTATCAAGCACCAGCGTTGCGCCGGCCTCGACGGCGATACCCGCCAGCCCGGCCGCGATCGCCCCTTCGAGCGTGCGGGGGCCGATGGTCGGCATGTCGACCCGCCTGTCCTGCCCCGGCTTGCAGCATTTCACCAGCACGCCGCCGCCGCCGTCGCGCCTGACCTCCTGGCAGCGGGAAAGCATGGCATCCGTGCCGTCGATCGCCTCGACCGCCAGCACCACGCCTTGCTGCACCACCGCGGCCTGACCCACATCCGCCGTGCCCAGCGCCCTGACCACGGCGACACCACGTGCGATATCGGCTTCGTCATCCTTGGATGGGCTTGGCCCGGCGATGACACCTGTATCTGCCAGCAAATCGGGCAACACCTGATGCACACCGACGACGCGAAAGCCTTCGCCTTCGAGCTCGTCGAGCACGATCGAGAGAATGGCATCGTCGCCTTGTTCCGCCGCCATCAGCTTGGGCAGCAGCTTCATGCCACGCCAATCCGGCTTCAAGGACGAAAAAGACGGCCGCTCGATATGGCCGGCCAGCACCAACTCCGCCGCGCCGGCGTGCTTGAGCGCCTTGATGGTCGCGCCCACGGCGCCAAGCCTTTGCCAGCAATGTGACGCTCCCGCAACCGTCGCCTTATTGGTAATGCCCTCGAAGGCGACGACGTGCACCGGCCGCTCGGCTTTGCGGCAGGCTTCGACGATCTGCCGTGGCAGGGCGCCTCCCCCGGCCAAGACGCCGAGCGCGCTCGCCACGCTCAAGCCGCCCGGTCCAGATTGGGCTGGCAGATTGCGCGCGAGCTGTCCGAGCGGATGAATTCGACTATGTCCATGACCGGTGGCACGCCATCGAATTCCTCGGCCACATCGTCGAGGCGTTCCGCCATCGTGCCTTCCTCGGCAAACAGCAAGCGATACGCTTTGCGCAACTCGTGGATCACGTCGCGGGAAAAACCGCGCCGCTTCAAGCCGACGATGTTCAAGCCCGACAGATAGGCACGGTTGCCTATGACCGAGCCATAGGGGATGACATCGTTCTCGACTCCGCTCATACCGCCGATCATGGCGTGGCGGCCGATACGGACGAACTGATGCACCGCGCTCATGCCGCCCAGGATAGCGAAATCGTCGATCGCAACATGTCCGCCAAGGGTCGCATTGTTGGCCATGATGACGCCGTCGCCGATCTGGCAATCATGGGCGACGTGGACGCCGACCATGAGCAGGCAGCGATCGCCGATACGCGTCAACATGCCGCCGCCTTCGGTGCCGGGATTGATGGTGACATGCTCGCGCATCACCGTGTCGGCACCGATCTCAAGGCGCGACGGCTCGCCGTGATATTTCAGATCCTGCGGGCGGTGGCCGATCGAGGCAAAGGGGAAAGCCCGTGAGCGCGGCCCGATTTCCGTGCGCCCGTCGATAACGACGTGGGATATCAGCTCGACCCCTTCGCCGAGCCGCACATCGGCGCCGACGATGCAATATGGCCCGATGACGGCGTTATCGCCGATTTCCGCGCCTGCCTCGACGATCGCGGTTGGATGAAGGCTTACGGACACAGTATCACTTCTCCTTATTCCGCTCAGGCCCTGTCCATGATCATGGCTGCAATGGTTGCCTCGGCAACGAGATTGCCGTCCACTTTGGCCTTGCAGGCGAATTTCCAGACATTGCGGCGGTTTTGCAGACGCTCCACCCTCACCAACATGGTGTCGCCCGGGACGACGGGCTTGCGGAAGCGCGCGCCATCGATGCTCATGAAGTAGACCAGCTTGCCCTCGGCATCTGGGCCCAGCGTCGACACCACGAGCAAAGCCGCGGTCTGCGCCATGGCTTCGATGATCAGCACCCCCGGCATGACCGGCGCGCCCGGAAAATGGCCATTGAAATGGGGCTCATTGAAGGTCACGTTTTTAAGGCCGGTAGCGGTCGTGCCCGGCACCAGCTCGACGATCCTGTCAATCATCAGGAAGGGATAACGGTGTGGGATCATCTCCATGATCCGCTGCACCTCGATCACAGTGCCCGGAACGGTCTCTATATGGTCCACGCGTTACCCTCCTTTCCGTCCAGAGGTCCTGCCGAGCCGCGCCACCGCCGCCATCGAGCGCCGCCATTCGCGCACCGGCCGCGCCGGGCTGCCGCCCATCGTAACGCCGGCGGGGATATCGCGGGTCACACCGGATTGTGCGGCGACCGTGACTCCGGCGCCAATCTTGAGATGTCCCGCGATCCCGACCTGACCCGCAATCACGGTGAAGGCACCGATCTCCGTGCTGCCCGAGATCCCGACTTGCGCTACGATGACACAGCCCGGACCAAGGCGCACGTTGTGGCCGATCTGGACCAGATTGTCGATCTTGCAGCCAGCGCCGACCAGTGTATCAGGGCCGGCTCCGCGATCAATCGAGCTGTTGGCACCGATCTCGACGTCATCCTCGATCACCACGCGCCCTAGCTGGGGAACCTTTTCGTGACCTTCCGCGGACATGGCAAAGCCGTAGCCGTCCTGGCCAATGCGGACGCCGGGGTGAAGAATCACCCGCTTGCCAACCAGGCAATGGCTGAGCGATGCACAGGCGCCGATATCGCATCCGTCGCCGATCTCGACGTTCTTGCCGATGACGGCGTTGGCGCGGATGCGACAGCCTTTGCCAAGCCGCGCGCCAGCGCTTATCACGGCACCCGCATCGACCTGGCAGCCAGGTCCAATCACCGCGTCGTCGGCAACATGGCTGCCCGGTGCCAAACCCGGCTCCTCGACTTTCACCAAGGGGTGAAAGGTGCTCGCCACTCGGGCGTAGGCGCGATATGGCTCGTCAACAACAAGTAACAGCGCATCCTTTGGCGCGCGCTCCCGCACCGACGCGGCGATAATGATCGCACCGGCGGAGGTCGCCGCAAGCGCATCGAGATATTTTCGATTCTCGAAGAAGCTCACATGCTCGGGCCCGGCACTATCCAGCGCTGCCACGTCCACGAAACTGCGGTCAGGATCGACGCCCTCCGGCATTGCCGCGCCCGTGATCTCGGCCAACTCGACGAGTCCGAGCGGGCTGGCCTGCGGGAAAAAGCGGGAATCGGCCATCAGGCAGGCAGCCGCGACCTGACTACTCGGCCGGAGGCGTGGTCGGAACCGAGACCACCTCGGCGTTGAGCTGCGCCAAGGCCTGGTCGGAGAACTCCAGGCCCTTCGAGACCAACAATAATTGCGACTTGTCCAAGACCAGACCGAGAGCCAACTCATCGGCAATGCGGGCTATGATCTTGAGTGCCTCGATCTGCACCCGCTGCATGCCATAGGCCAGGGTTTCATCAAGCTGGCGATTGCGCTCGCCGACCTCGCGCTGAAGGGTTTCGACCGACCTGGCGAACTCGCGCTCACGCTCCACGAACGCTTCCGGAGACAAAATCGTCCGCTGGCGTTCAAGCTCCTGCTGTTGTTCGCGCAGGGCGTTCTCGCGGGCGCCGATTTCCTCGCGATATTGCGCCTGACGAGTCTCGATCTCCGCGCGCACCTTCTGCGCCGCTACGGACTCGCGCAGGATACGCTGCAGGTCGACAACGCCGATACGAGGGGTGCGGTCGTCCTCTTGCGCCGAGGCGGGATAGCTGGCGAGCAACAGAATCGCGACCGCGACGAAGGATGCGCCGAGTCGCGCAGCGAAGTTCCGTGTCATGATGAGGTTCCCGAATAAATACGGCGTGTGTGCAAGGATCGACCCGGGTCTCAGAAATACGAGCCGAAGCCGAAGCTGAGGATCTCGGTATCGTCAAACGATTCCTTGAGCACGGCTGTGGCGATGTCGAGACGAACCGGACCGAAGGGCGAGGCCCAGGATACGCCGACACCCATGGTCATGCGCAGCGATCCGGTGTCGCTGACGGCTGAGGTTACGTTATCCACTTCGGTCAGGGTTCCGGCAATCGAAAAGACCCTGCCCTTGATACCAAGCTCGTTGGGCAAGCCGATAGGGAAAGCGAACTCGACCGTGCCCTTGTAGAGCAAGTTGCCGCCGACCGCACTGTCGCTCGAAAGATCGCGCGGACCGACGCCCGCCGGAGCGAAACCACGGAAGCTGGTACCGCCGAGGAAGAAGCGCTCGCCGATCTCGATATCGTTGCCGGTGGTGGGGAAGACGTAACCGATCTCGGCCAGGCTCGAGGCGGTGAGATCGTCCCAGAACGTATAGTAATAGCCCGCCCCCACCGACTGCGAGATATAGTTCTTGTCGCCGCCTAACCCGGCCAACGAAGTCGACAAGCGCGCGTAATATCCTTTGGTCGGCTCGAGATTGTTGTCACGGCGGTCATACATCAAGGTCTGGTCAAGGCGCGAAATCAGATTGTCGCCAGCTTGTTCCTGGACCGTAAACGAGGCATCGCTGCCGGCGATGATCTCCACGTTTGCCAAGGTGTAGCGCAGGGTTTGGGTCAGATATTCGGACAACGGATAGCCCGCGCGCAAGGCGAAACCCACGTCGCGTTTGGCGAAAGCACTGTTCTGGAACTCACGCTCACGCCGGAAGATATCGAACCCCGCGGCGAAGTCCCGATTGAGGAAATACGGCTCGGTGAAGCTGAGGTCGATATCCTGGGTGACACTCGAGATCAGGAACTGCAATGACAGATCCTGGCCGCGGCCGAGCAAATTGCGCTCGCGGATTCCCACCGAGCCCGTCGGCCCTTCGGTGGAGGAGAAACCGCCGCCGAAGGTCACTTCGCCAGTCGACTGCTCCTCGACACCGACGGTAACCACCGCCTGGTCGGGCGCGTCGCCCGCCTGATCGTTGATATCGACCCGGGAGAAGAAGCCGAGATTCTGGATCAAGGTTCGCGAGCGGCGAATGCGCGCGGTATTGAAGGCGTCGCCTTCGGCGAGGCGGATGTTGCGGCGAATGATGCGGTCGAGCGTGCGCACGTTGCCGGTGATATCGATGCGCTGGACATAGACCCTGTCGCCTTCGCGGATGCGGTAGTCGACATCGATGGCAAGATCTTCACGCCGGCGTATCACATCGGGTTGGATGTCGACGAACGCGAAGCCCTGGCTGCCGACGGCATCGGTCAGCTGCTCGATGGTCTCCTCGACCGCCTCGGCATTGTACCAGTCGTCGGTTTCCGTGCCGACGTCATCCTCGATGGTCGCGACATCGAACTCCGGCAACTCGTTGATCAAGGTCACGTTGCCGAAGCGATAGCGGTCGCCTTCCTCGATCGTGAAGGTGACGAAGAAATTGCTGCGGTCCGGCGCCAGCTCGGCCACGGCGCCGGTGACGCGGAAATCGGCAAAGCCTTCCTTGAGGTAGAAACGCCGCAGCAATTCACGGTCGAAGCTGAGACGGTCCGGATCGTAGGAATCGTTACTGCCGAAGAAACGCCACCAGCGGCTCTGCTTGGTCTGGATCGCCTCGCGCAGGGTCGAATCGCTGAAGTTTCTGTTGCCCATAAACACGATGCGCTGGACACCGGTCAGCGGCCCTTCGTTGATCTCGAAAACCAGGTCAACGCGGTTCTGGGCTTGCTGGATGACCTTCGGCTCGATGGTGGCGGCGAAGCGGCCGCTGCGGCGATAGACCTCGCGCAGGCGGGCCACATCGTTCTGCACACGGGTGCGCGTGTAGACCGTGCGCGGGCGCAATTGCACCTCGCCCGACAGCACATCGTCCTTGATGCGCCGGTTGCCCTCGAAGGCGAGCCGGTTGACGATCGGATTCTCGATCACGCGCACGACCAGGACGCTGCCCTCGCGCCCCAGGGTGACATCGGCAAACAGGCCCGTGGCAAATAGCGACTTGAGCGATTCGTTTGCTCGGTTGTTGTCGAAGCGGTCGCCGATGACCAGCTTCATGTAGGAGATCACAGTGGCATTCTCGATGCGCTGGTTACCCTCGACGCGAATGGTCCGGATGATATCGGCCGGATCCGTCGTCTGGGCCAGCGAAAGGCTGGCAAACCCGATCGAAAACGCGCCGGCAAGCCCCAATATGAAGGCTCGCCAGTGACTCCGCGTGCTCCCCCGCCTCGGCATCTATCCTAGCCCACCAACCTACTGAAGAACTCAAGCACCGACGGCCGACTGAGATCGTTGACCGTAACCACCAGCATGAGTGTTACCACAAGCGCCAAGCCCACCATATACCCATATTCCTGGGCTCGCATGCTTAGCGGCCTGCCGCGCAGGGCCTCGACCGAATAGAACGCCAGATGGCCACCGTCGAGAAGCGGTATCGGGAACAGATTGATCAAGCCCAGGGATGCCGACAGCAAGACGATGAAGTGCACGACCGCGAGGAATCCCACTTCGGCGCTCTTGCCCGACATCTGGGCGATCATGATCGGACCGCCAAGCTCGCTCGAATCGCGCTTGCCGCTGACAACCTCGGCCAAACCTTGCAGCGAACGCGCCACCAGGCCGTAGGTATCGGCCACCGCCGCCGGCACCGCCGCAAAGGGCGACATCTTCACATATTCGCGCGCTTCGACACTGATGCCGAGCCGGCCGACCTCATGCATGTTGCCAAGCGAGTCCTCGTACTCGAAGACGCGCGGCGTGACGGGCAGTTGCACCTGTTGCCCGTCCCGCTCGACGGTCATGAGCATGGCCACGCCTGGCGAGAACATGACGATGTCGCGCAGCGTCTCGAAACGCTCGATAACGCGGTCGTCGATGCCGATCACCCGGTCACCGGGCTGGAATCCCGCCTCGGCCGCCGCCGAGTCGGGCAACACGCTGTCCACCACCGCCGGCGTATAGCCGCGCCCGACGAAGACGAACATGATGCTCAAGAGCACGATCGAAAGCAGGAAATTGGCCATCGGCCCGGCCGCAACGATGGCCGCGCGCTGCCCCAGCGGCTTGTGGTGAAAACACACCGCCTTGTCCTCGGGGCTCATTTCCTTGGTTTCGGCGCCGGGATTGCTGATCACGGAGTCGTCGCCGAAGAACCGCACATAGCCGCCCAGCGGGATCAGGCTGACCTTCCAGCGCGTGCCGTGCCTGTCGTTGTGGCCGAACAGCTCGCGGCCGAAGCCGACCGAGAAGACCTCGACCCGCACACCGCACAGTCTGGCCACCCAGTAATGGCCGAACTCGTGGACAAACACCACGACGGTTAGGACGATCAGGAATGACAAAGCGGAGTGACCGAAGTCGGCTGCAATATCCATGGTCTACCGTTGTAACGCCGAAACCCGACTGAGCGCAAACGCCCTTAAGTCCTGCTGACGAAGCCTTCAGCCATGCGCCGCGCCGCGCCGTCGATGGCATCGACATCCTCGAGCGAGCGGACAGCGCCGGGATCGAGCGCCTCCAAGGTGCGCTCGACCGTGGCGATGATATCTAGGAAGCCGATGCGCTCGTTCAAGAACCCCTGCACCGCGACTTCGTTGGCGGCGTTCATGGCGGTGGCAAAGCCGCCGGGACTCCGCAAGGCGGCCGTCGCCAGGCGCAATGCCGGAAAGCGGTCATGATCCGGCGCCTCGAAGGTGAGGCTGGCGATAGCGGCCAGATCGAGCCGGGGCACCGGCGCCGCCATGCGTTGCGGCCAGGCCAGGCTGTAGGCAATGGGGGTGCGCATGTCCGGCGCGCCGAGCTGCGCCAGCACGGAGCCGTCGCAATAGGCCACCATGCTGTGCACCACCGACTGCGGGTGGATCAGAACCTCGATCTGTTCGGCGGCGATGGGAAACAGATGCAAGGCCTCTATCATCTCCAGGCCCTTGTTCATCATGGTGGCGGAATCGACCGATATCTTGGCGCCCATGTCCCAGTTCGGGTGCGCCACTGCCTGCTTGGGTGTCGCTGCCGCCATCACCGCCCGATCGGCCTCGCGAAACGGCCCGCCCGAGGCGGTGAGTATGATTTTCTCGATCCGTTCCGGCTGCGCGAAGTCGAAAACCTGGAAGATGGCGTTGTGCTCGGAATCGACGGGCAACAGCTTCGCGCCGTGCCGCGCCACCTCGCCAAGCATGAGCTCTCCGGCGCAAACCAGGCATTCCTTGTTGGCCAGCGCAACCGTTGCCCCGCGGCGTACGCTGGCCAGGGTCGGCGCCAGCCCGGCGGCACCGACAATGGCCGCCATGACCCGTTCCGCCGGCATGGCCGCCGCCTCCAGCAATCCGCTGGCTCCCGCGGCGGTGGCGATGCCGCTGCCGGCCAGGGCGTCCTGCAAATCCGCCAGGCGGCTCTCATCCGCGATCACGGCCAATTTCGGCCGCAAGCTTCGCGCCTGATCGGCCAGTTTCGTGACGTTGCGGTTGGCGGTGATCGCCTCGATCACGTAGCGCTCGCGCTCGGCTTCGATCAGGCTCACCGTGCTGCAGCCCACGGATCCCGTCGAGCCCAGGATGGTGACGCTGCGAACGTCGTCGGCGCTGTCCAGGGCCGCCATTACCATGAGCGGGCCTCGCTGTTCACGACCAGCAGCAACAGTGCCAAGGCAGGCGTCGCGGTCATCATGCCGTCGACCCGGTCGAGCAGGCCGCCATGGCCGGGAATCAGGCTGCCGGAATCTTTCAGGCCACGCCTGCGCTTGAGCCAGGATTCGAACAAGTCGCCAGCCTGGGCCAAGGCCGCCAAAGTAGCCGCGACGAGGCCGGCCAGAACCGCGGGCCCGAATTCGTAGACCGTGGCAATGCCGAAGCCGACTATTGCCGCCGAGGCCATGCCGCCGACCAGGCCCGCCCAGGTTTTTCCCGGACTGAGACGCGGGGCCAGGCGCGGCCCGCCAAGCGTGCGGCCGAAGGCATAGGCGCCGCTATCCGTGGCCCAGACGACCAGCAACAGCCAAAGCACCGATTCCAGGCCCGTATCCGGCTGTTGCCGCAACCAGATCAGGGCCAGGCAGGGCAAGCCCACATAGAGCGGGCCGAGCGCCGACAGCCTGCCCTTTGACCAGGCGATCAGAGCCGCCGCCAAAACCAATGGCACAAGCCCGAAGAATGGCCGGCCCAGGATCATCAGGCCGATAGCCCCTATGACAGCCGCCGCCACGATCACGGCTGACGAATCCGCCATCAAAGCCTGCCATTCGCGGGCCATGACGACGCCCGCAAGTATGATAAGCGCCACGAATGCCAGCCCGCCCAGCCACACCAGGCCGACGACCACGGGCGCCAGCACGGCTGCCGCCAAAATGCGCGTGGGCAATTCGCCGCCGGGGGCCACGTCAGTATCCCGCGCCGCCATAGCGGCGCTCGCGGCCATGATATTCGCGTATCGCCGCGGTCAGCTCGTCACGCCCGAAATCCGGCCACAAGACAGGCGTGAAGACGAGCTCGGCATAGGCACACTGCCAGAGCAGAAAATTGCTCAAGCGATGTTCACCGGAAGTCCGGATGATGAGATCCGGGTCGGGCAAGCCGTGGGTATGCAGGTGCGCCTCGAAAACCTCGGCCGTGACGTCCTCGGGGCCGAGCGCACCGCTGGCAGCCGCTTCGGCGATGGCGCGTGCCGCCCCGAGAATCTCATTGCGGCCGCCATAATTGAGCGCCACGGTCAAAGTCAGCGCCCCATTATCCCGGGTCTGTTGCTCGGCATCCTCAATGAGATCCTGGATATCGCTGTCCAAGGCATCGCGGTCGCCGATCACTTTCAACTTGACCCCGTTCTTGCCGAGGTCCTCCAACTCCCGGCGCAGGTACAACCTGAGCAACCCCATCAGGTCGCTTACCTCATCGGCGGGGCGTTTCCAGTTCTCGGAGGAAAAAGCGTAGAGCGTCAGATAGTTGATGCCGAGGTCAATGCAGTTGCGAACCGCGCCGCGAACCGCGTCGGCGCCACGATTGTGCCCGGCGACACGTGGCAGCCCTCGGCTCGCGGCCCAGCGCCCATTGCCGTCCATGATAATCGCCACGTGGCGCGGCGGCGGCAGTGAAGCCTGATGAGTGGCAGCGCTTTCCATATTGGCTCGCGGGACCCGTTTCCTATTCCAACCGCGCCGTGCTCAGAGTTGTCATACGCGCAGGATATCCTGCTCCTTGCTCTCCATGGTCTCGCCGATGCGGCCGATGGTGTCGTCGGTCAGCACCTGGACCAGGTCGGATTGTTCGTGATGCTCGTCCTGGGAGATATCGCCGGCGCGCTCCATGCGCTTGAGGTTGTCCATGCCGTCACGGCGGACATTGCGCACCGAGACCCGCGCCTCCTCGGCATATTTGTGGGCAACCTTCACCAGCTCCTTACGCCGCTCCTCGGTAAGCTCCGGTATCGGCACGCGCACCAATTGGCCGTCGCTCATGGGGTTGAGCCCGAGGTCGGCATCACGAATCGCCGTCTCGACAGCCTTGACCAGCCCCTTGTCCCAAACCTGAACGGTGAGCAGACGCGGCTCGGGCGCAGAGACCGTCGCCAACTGATCGATCGGCATATGCGAGCCATAGGCCTCGGCCGTCACCGGCTCGAGCAAGCTTGGCGAGGCGCGGCCCGTGCGCAACCCGCCATATTCCCGCTTCAACATATCCAAGGCGCCTTCCATGCGGCGTTCCAAATCGTTGAGATCGAAGCCAGCCATACGCCTAACCCTCTTCGCTGATCACAGTGAATGTCCCGCGGCCACCGACGACCTCGGCGAACGCCCCTGGATTGTGTATCGAGAATACCAAAATCGGAATGCTGTTTTCACGCGCCAAAGCTAACGCCGCGGCATCCATCACTTTGAGCCCATCACCTAAGGCTTTGTCATAACTTAATGTCGCAAATCTCTCGGCTGACGGGTTTTTCTTCGGATCATCAGAATACACGCCATCCACCTGAGTGCCCTTCAAAAGCGCATCGCAGCCGAGCTCGGCAGCCCGCAAGGTCGCGGCCGTATCCGTGGTGAAGTAGGGATTGCCGGAACCGGCGGCGCAAATCACCACCCGCCCTTTTTCCATATGCCGTGTGGCCCGGCGGCGAATATAGGATTCGCAGATGGTTTGCATGGGGATGGCGGACAGCACTCGCGTGGCGACCCCGAGGTCCTCGAGGCGGCTTTGCAGGCCGAGCGCGTTGATCACGGTCGCCAACATGCCCATGCCATCGGCCGTCACACGGTCGATCCCGGCCGCCACGCCGGCCATGCCGCGGAAGATGTTGCCACCACCGACCACGACACAGACCTGCACCCCGGCCCGGTGAACGGCGAAAATATCGTCCGCGATCTGTTGCACGGCAGTCGAATCGAGGCCATAGGGCTGATCGCCCATCAGCGCCTCGCCGGACAGCTTGAGCAGCACGCGCCCGTATTGCGCGTCGTCCCGCGACGCTCCAGGCTGGGCCAGCCCCGCTTGTTCAGACGCCACCCTTAGCCCCCGTTGTCCAAATGGCCACCGGGCGCGGCTCAGTGTCCGCGCCCTGGGGCCGCAGTATACGCGATGGCGGCAGCGATGGCAGGGCCGACTTTAGACCCCGGCCTGGGCAGCAACCTCGGCGGCGAAGTCGTCGTCGCGCTTTTCGATGCCCTCGCCGAGCTCGAAACGAACGAAACCGGCAATGGCGATCGCCGACCCGGCCTCCTTGGCGGCAGCGGCAACGGCATCGGCGATCTTGGTCTTGCCGTCGATGACGAAGGTCTGTTCTTCGAGCACCACCTCGCCGTAGTAGTTCTTGCGCAGGCGCCCTTCGACCATCTTTTCGACGACATGCTCGGGTTGGCCCGATTCCTTCGCCTGCTCGATGAGCAAAGCCCGCTCACGCTCAACTTTTGCCGGATCCAGGTCAGCGCGGCTCAGCGCTTCCGGCCGCGCCGCGGCCACATGCATGGCGAGCTGTTTGCCGAGCCCTTCAAGCGCGGCCTGATCGGCTGCGGATTCGAGTGCCACCAGGACACCGATCTTGCCGAGGTTGGGCACAATGCTGTTGTGCATGTAGCTGACGACCACGCCCTGCTCCACCGACAGCCCGGCACTGCGGCGCAACACCAGGTTCTCGCCGATGGTGCCGATGAGATCGGTCAGGCTCTTGGCAACGTCGGTCTCGCCGAGCCTGTCCGCATCGCCGCCAACCTCCAGAGCCGCATTGGTCGCGGCGGCCACGAAGCCCTGGAAATCCACGTTGCGTGCCACGAAGTCGGTCTCGGAATTGACCTCGACCGCGGCGCCGCTAGTGCCGCTCACCGCCACGCCGACCAGGCCTTCCGCCGCGACGCGGCCGGCCTTGTTGGCCGCAGCAGCCAGGCCCTTCGTGCGCAGCCAGTCGACCGCCGCCTCGAGATCGGCGTCCGTTTCGTTGAGCGCCTTCTTGCAGTCCATCATGCCCGCGCCAGTCTTGTCGCGAAGCTGCTTGACCATCGACGCTGTGATTTGCGCCATCTTAATCTATTCTCCTTTGTCCGCGGCGGTATCGCCGCCGGCCTCGGCAACCGGCGCTACCGCTTTGGCAGGCTCCTGGGTCTCGGCTTCAGCCGTTACCGCCTTGGCAGGCTCCTGGGTCTCGGCTTCAGCCGTTACCGCTTTGGCAGGCTCCTGGGTCTCGGCTTCAGCCGTTACCGCTTTGGCCGGTTCTTCGGGTTTGGCAACAGCCGCTGCGATCTTTGTCTCTGCCGGCAGTTTCTCGATCATGCCTTCCGCGCTGGCGCCGACATCACTGCCCTGGGCCGCGACCTCGGCCTGCAAGCCACCGAGCACCGCCTGGGCGATCAGGTCGCAATAGAGGTTGATGGCGCGCGTGGCATCGTCGTTGCCGGGAATCGGATAGGTGATGCCCTCGGGATCGCTGTTGCTGTCGACCACGGCAATCACGGGAATGCCGAGCTTGGTGGCCTCGTGCTTGGCGATCTCTTCCTTGTTGGTATCGATGATGAACAAGGCATCGGGCAGCCCGCCCATTTCGCGAATGCCGCCGAGCGTGCGCTCCAGGCGATCGCGTTCGCGATTGAGCTTGAGCAGCTCCTTCTTGGTCAGGCCGCTTGCGTCCTCGTCGAGTTGCTGGTCAAGGGTGCGCAGCCGGCTGATCGAATTGGAGACCGTGCGCCAATTGGTCAGCATGCCGCCGAGCCAGCGGTGATTGACGAAATACTGCCCGCAGCGCTTTGCCGCCGACGATACGGGCTCCTGCGCCTGGCGCTTGGTGCCGACGAACAGCACGCGCCCACCTTGCGAGACCACGCCCTGGACGAACTCCAGGGCCCGATAGAGCATCGGCACGGACTGCTGCAGGTCGATAATATGAACGCCGCTGCGCACCCCGAACAGAAAGGGGTCCATCTTGGGGTTCCAGCGATGGGTCTGATGACCGAAATGCACGCCTGCCTCAAGCAGCTGGCGCATGGTGAAGGTAGGGACTTCTGCCATGGATCTGTTTCCTTAATCCGGTTGTACCGCCGCGAGCCGCAAGCCAGACTGCGAGGCCTGGCACCGGATCGGTGATGCGCTACTGCGCACCGCCGTTTGCTCGCGTGTGTGATGACGTGCCGCGCGACATACCCCCAAACCGCCGCCATGGCAAGTCCGTCGATTCAGGCCGCGGCGTCTGACCGGCTTATCTCTTCCAGAAAAGGCTCGGCGAAGTCGCGCAGCTTGGTTTCGCCGACGCCGTGGACGGCGGCGAATTCGTCCTGGGTTTTGGGCCGCCGGGCCGCCATGTCGGCGAGGGTTCGGTCGCTGAAGATGATGTAGGCGGGCACGCCGCGCTCCTTGGCGAGAGCCAGGCGCAGGGTCTTGAGCCGGATGAGCAGGTTCGGGTCCACGTCCGCCAATATCTCAGGCGCAATCTTGCTGGATTTGCGGCCGGCGGCGCGGCGTATGACGTCCTGGCGATAGCCGAAGGTTTCGTCGCCGCTGAGCAGCGCCCTGCCCTTGTCGGTAATGGTCAGCGCGCCGTGGCCCTGGATGTCGATACGCAGAAAGCCGGTGGCGACGAGCTGGCGCACGAAAGAGCGCCACTCCGTCTTCTTGCGATCAGAGCCGGCAGCGAAGGTCGGCAGGTCCTGATGACCGAAGCGCTCGACCTTCTCCGTCAGCGTGCCGCACAGCAC
>CAZVDW010000464.1:0-1734 GCA_964625645.1 uncultured Rhodospirillaceae bacterium | reverse complement strand
CTTCGACGCCGGCGAGGTGATCAGCACCAACAGCGCCGACACCCTGGCCGACGGCATGGCGTGCCGGGTGCCGGTCGCCGAAGCCTTGGACATCATCCGCGTGGGCGCGGCGCGCATCGTGCAGGTCAGCGACGACGAGATCCTCGACGCCATGGCGCATTATCTGAGCGACACCCACAACCTCGCCGAAGGCGCCGGCGCCGCACCGCTGGCGGCCGTTCTCAAGGAAAAAGAACAAATGGCGGGCCGCAAGGTCGGCCTCATCCTCTCCGGCGGCAATGCCGACCCGGCGCTCATCCAGCGCGTCCTGCAGCGCGCCGCCGCTTAGCCCTTTACCAGCCGCCGGTCTCAAGCCATTTGTCGAGATGGTCCATGCGGTCGCAGCCCCAGAAATGTTCATCGCCATGGATGAAAAACGGCGCGCCGAAGACGCCTTTTTCCAGTGCGGCGTCGACCTCGGTTCTGAGACGCGCCTTGACCTCGCCGTCCTGTAGCGCCGCGCCGAGCGCCGCCTTGTCGATGCCGAGCGAGGCCGCGGTCTCGATGACGATTTCGGAGTCGCCGAGATTTCGATTTTCGGTTTAAGAGCCGCGATAGAGGGCCTGCGCCAATTGATTGGCCTTGGCCGGGTCCTGGTCCGCCAGCCAGTAATAGGCGCGGCACGCGGCGACGCTGTGCACCGGGAACGGGTCGGGGATGTCGAAGGGGATGCCGTAGAGGCGCGCCGAACGCATCAGGTCGTGGCGCGAATAGGGTCCCTTGACCGGTTGCGACACCAGCGGGCTGGTGCCGAGCTGTTTGAACACCGCGCCCATGAGATAGGGCCGCCAGGTGACTTCGCATTTATGTTTCGCGGCCAGGGCGTCGATGCGCTCCGAGCCGAGATAGCCGTAGGGCGAGGAAAAATCGAAATAGAAATCTATCGCTTGCGCCATGTCCCGCTGCCTCCCCTGTTTCCCCCCTACTCCGCCGCGATGGCGCGCCCGATGACGATGCGCTGCACGTCGCTGGTGCCTTCGTAGATCTTGCACACCCGCATGTCGCGCCAGTAGCGCTCGACCGGGAAATCGCTGAGATAACCATAGCCGCCGAAGGTCTGGATGGCGTCCGAACAGACGCGCTCGGCCATTTCCGAAGAAAACAATTTGGCCATGCTGGCCTGCTTGATGCATGGCAGGCCGGCGTCCTTGATGCGTGCGGCATTGTGGGTCAACAGGCGCGCCGCCTCGATCTCGACCGCCATATCGGCGAGGCGGAAGCTCACCGCCTGATGCTCGATGATCGCCTTGCCGAAAGTCTCGCGCTCTTTTGCGTAGGCCAACGCTGCCTCGTATGCGGCACGCGCGGCGCCGAGCGCCTGCGAGGCGACGCCGATGCGCCCGCCTTCGAGATTGGACAGCGCGACGCGATAGCCCTGACCGGGATCGCCGAGCATCAGATCGGGGGTGAGGCGCAAATCCTCGAACACCAGCTGGCAGGTATCATGGGCGCGCTGGCCGAGCTTTCGTTCATGGCTGGCGACGGTGTAGCCCGGCGTGTCGGTGGGCACGATGAAGCAGCTCATGCCCTTCTTGCCGGCTTCCGGGTCGGTCACCGCGATGACCAGGGCGACATCCGCCTTGGAGCCCGAGGTGATGAACTGCTTGGTGCCGTTCATGACATAGGAGTTGCCGTCGAGGACCGCGCGGGTTCTGAGGGCGGAAGCATCCGAGCCGGTATGCGGCTCGGTGAGGC
>CAZVDW010000463.1:0-3149 GCA_964625645.1 uncultured Rhodospirillaceae bacterium | reverse complement strand
TCGATATTGGCCTCTGTTGGTCGGGCCCGCGGCTGACGTCGCGTCGGCGCCACACCTGGGCACGGGTCAACGAAGTGCTACACAACAAGTCTATAACATCGGCAAGGCGACACAAGCGTTGAGGACGCGCCGTGCGGCTTTTGCCGGCTTGCGCGGACAACGAGAGGCAGAGAGAGCCATGGCGAGCCAGGATCAGCAGCCGCAGACGGGCGAAAACCCGGCCGAAACATGGAGCCGCATCGCCAAACGCAGCCAGCGGGTCATGCAGCAGATGATGGCGCGCCCGGCCGGCGCCGCCTCGCCCGAGGATATGGCGCCCATCGTCGAGGCGTTTACCGCCATGACGCAGCGCCTGCTGTCCGATCCGGCCCAGCTGGCCCAGGCGCAGATGGACTTCTGGCAGTCGCAGATGTCGCTTTGGCAGAACGCCGCCAAGCGCATGGTGGGCCAGGAGCCGGACGAGCCTGCCGAGCCCATCGCACCGGCAGCGGGCGACCGCCGCTTCCGTCACCCGGCGTGGCAGGAAGATACCGTCTTCGACACCATCAAGCAGTCCTATCTGCTCAGCGCTCGCTACCTGCAAGGCTTGGTGGAGGGTGTCGACGACCTCGATCCCGAGACCGCGCGCAAGGTCGAGTTCTATACGCGCCAGTTCGTCGATGCCATGGCGCCGACCAATTTCGCCGCCACCAACCCGGCGGTGATCGAGGCCACTATCGACAGCAACGGCGAGAACCTGGTGCGCGGCCTCGACAACATGCTCGCCGATCTCGAGCGCGGCGGCGGCGAGCTCAAGATCAGCATGACCGACGAGGAGGCTTTCGACGTCGGGCGCAACGTCGCCGCCACGCCGGGACAGGTGATCTTTCGCAACGCGCTGATGGAGCTGATCCAGTACCAGCCCACCACCGAGACCGTGCGCCGGCGGCCGCTGCTGGTTGTGCCGCCGTGGATCAACAAGTTCTATGTGCTCGACCTGCGGCCCGAGAACTCGTTCCTCAAATGGGCCACCGACCAGGGCTACACGGTGTTCGCCATCTCCTGGGTCAATCCGGGGCCCGAGCTCGCCGACAAGAGCTTCGAGGACTACATGCGCGAGGGCCCGCTGGCCGCGCTCGATGCCATCGAGCAGGCGACGGGCGAGCGCGAATGCGTCGCGGCGTCGCTCTGTCTCGGCGGCACCCTGCTGGCCTCGACGCTGGGCTATCTCGCGGGCATCGGCGACGAGCGCATCCGCTCGGCCATGTTCATGGCCAGCCTGGCCGATTTCTCCGAGCCCGGCGACCTTGGCGTCTTCATCGACGAAGCGCAGATCGCGGCGCTGGAAAAGCGCATGGCCGAGAAAGGCGGCGTGCTCGACGGCAGCGCCATGTCGACCACCTTCAACATGCTGCGCGCCAACGACCTGATCTGGTCCTTCGTCGTCAACAACTATTTGCTCGGCAAGGACCCGGCGCCCTTCGACCTGCTGTACTGGAACGCGGATTCGACGCGCATGCCGGCGGCCATGCATTCGTTCTACCTGCGCAACATGTACCAGAACAACCTGCTGGTGCAGCCGGGCGGCATCACCCTGGCCGGCCAGCACATCGACCTCGGCGCGGTCGGCGTGCCGGTCTATCTGCTGGCGGCCAAGGAAGATCATATCGCGCCCTGGAAAGGCTGCTATGGCAGCGTCCGCCGCTATGGCGGGCCGGTACGCTTCGTTCTCACCGGCTCGGGCCACATCGCCGGCATCACCAATGCCCCGGCGGTGGCCAAGTATCCCCATTGGACAAACGCCAAGAAACCCAAGGACCCCGAGACCTGGCTGGAGGGCGCCACCCAACAGGACGGCTCGTGGTGGCAGGATTGGCACAAGTGGCAGGGCCGCCACGCCGGCCCCAAGGTTCCCGCGAGGACACCCGGTGACGGGGCGCTGCGACCGCTTTGTCCCGCCCCCGGCACCTATGTCATGCAGAAGGAAAGGTAGACGCCATGGCGCTACCCAATGCCCCGCGCAAGACCATCGTGCTGACCGGCGCGTCCCGCGGCATCGGCCACGCCACGGTCAAGCGCTTCTCCAGCGCCGGCTGGCGGGTGATCACCTGTTCGCGCCAGGCCTTCCCCGAGGATTGCCCCTGGGAGGCCGGGCCCGAGGATCACCTGCAGATCGATCTCGGCGATAGCGAGACCTTGTCCGACCGCATCGCCCATTTGCGCGAGATGCTCAACGGCGCGCCGCTGGAGGCCCTGGTCAACAATGCCGGCATCTCGATCAAGGGCGCGGAGGGCGAGCGACTTGATACCCTGACCACCGAGATGGACGACTGGCGGCACGTCTTCCGCGTCAATTTCTTCGCCCCCATCGCGCTTGCCCGCGGCCTCATCGAGGAGCTCAAGGCGGCGCAGGGCGCCATCGTCAACGTGACCTCGATCGCCGGCAGCCGCGTGCACCCCTTTGCCGGTGCGGCCTATGCCACCTCGAAGGCGGCGCTGGCCTCGCTGACGCGCGAGATGGCGGCGGACTTCGGGCGCTACGGCATTCGCGTCAATTCCATCGCGCCGGGCGAGATCCAGACCGGCATCCTCTCCCCCGGCACCGAGGAAGCGCTGCTGCCCGACATCCCCATGGGCCGCCTCGGCGCCCCGGAAGAGGTGGCCAAGACGATCTATTTCCTCTGCTCCGAGCAGTCGAGCTACGTCAACGGCGCCGAGATCCACATCAACGGCGGCCAGCACGTCTGAGCGCGAGCCTGTGGCGGATCGGAAGCCCCGGCAAATCGGGTCGGGCGCCGGGGGCGCAGCCGACGATACCTGCAAGAATGCTGAAATTTCCCGGCAATGGTCCGCTGTTGAAAGTGTAGTGTGAGTGGTGGACATGGGCGAAGGACGACTGGAAGTAGCCAACGGACGAAACCGCTACGCGGTAATTTGGAGCGTGTGGTGATGGGAGCGCCTGGGTAAGGGAATGGGAATGCCCTGTTGCGAGGATTGAGGTTTTGCACCTCACCTCAAGACAGGAGCTTGCGATGACGAAGACAGCGATCAGCCCGTTGCGCCAACGCATGATCGACGACATGACGATCCGCGGTTTCACCGCTCAGACACAGAAAGGCTACATTCGCGCGGTCAGGGACTTTGCGGCCTTTCTGGGCCACTCGCCGGAT
>CAZVDW010000462.1:0-1575 GCA_964625645.1 uncultured Rhodospirillaceae bacterium | reverse complement strand
AGGTGGCGAGCGAGCGCTTGCCGTCGCGGTCGGTCTCGCCTGCCCACCAGGCGGCGATACGCGCCGCGACATCCGCGCCATAGGTGGCGATATCCACCATAGTCGCCAGGCTGTCCGGTGCTGGCTCGTCGAGCGCTTCATAGGTCAGCTCGGCACCGGCCTGGCAGGCGAGAAAGACCTCGGGGATCTGGAAGATGTGGTAGGCGAGGCCGTGCAGGCTGCGCTCGCGTCCGGGCAGGCTGTAGCTTCGCCGGTCCTCGGGCACCTGCGCGGTCAGGCGGCCGGCGGTCTCCAGGATCAGGCCGAGGCGCGCCACCAGTGCCGCTGGCGCAAGCGTCGGCCCGGCGGTCTCGTCGAGGCCGAGAAAGTCGCTGACCGCGCCCAGCACCTGGGCGAAGACGAAGCGCTCGCCCCGCGCCACCACGGGCACGCTGCGCACCCCGAGCCGGGCCAGCTCGTCCCAGCCGGCGGCATCGGCGGCGACGTTGACCGAGACGAAATCGACACCGTTGGCGCCAAGGAATTCCTTCAGCCGCAGGCAGCTGGTGCAGCCCGGTTGCCAGTAGACCCTGACGGGCTCGGCCATGGGGCCGCCTAGATGTCGCCGGCGGAGATCGTCGAGCCGCCATCGATGACGATGGTCTGGCCGGTGACGAAGCTGCCGGCTTTCGAGGCCAGGAAGACCGCGGCGCCCGCCACTTCCTCGGGCTCGCCGATGCGCTTGAGCGGATAGTTGGCGACCGCCCGCGCATAGGTCTTGGGGTTCTCCCACAGGGCGCGGGCGAAATCGGTGCGGATGATGGCCGGGTTGAGGCAATTGGTGCGGACGTTCTGCGGCCCCCACTCGACCGCCAGATTGCGCGCCAGCGAGGCATCCGCCGCCTTCGACAGGCCATAGGCGCCAAGCACCCCGGAGCCGATGAAGGCCGCCACCGAGGAGACGATGATGACAGTGCCGTCGCCGCGCTCGGCCATTTGCGGGATCGTCATGTTGCACAGCCAAACATTGCTGCGCACGTTGGAATTCATGATCTTGTCGTAGGCTTCGTCGCTGATGCCGCTGAGCGGTCCGTAATAGGGATTGACCGCGGCATTGCAGACGAGGCTGTCGATCTTGCCCCATTTCTCGATCGTGCCATCGACCAGCGCCTGCAGCTGGTCCTTGTGGGAGATATTGCAGGGAATGGCGATGGCCTCGCCGCCGCCCGCGTTGATCTCCGCCGCCACGGCATCGCAGACATCGGCCTTGCGGCTCGATATCACCACCTTGGCGCCGGCACTGGCCATGGCTTCGGCGATGGCCTTGCCGATGCCGCGGGTCGAGCCCGTGATGACGGCAACCTGGCCGGAAAGGTCGAACAGCTCAGCTGTGTTGATCATGCTATTTTTCCTTGCCTAGCTTACGGACGCGGCCGCGAAGCGGTCCAGATGATGGTC
The DNA here is from genome assembly GCA_964625645.1 of uncultured Rhodospirillaceae bacterium. Classification (GTDB taxonomy): domain Bacteria; phylum Pseudomonadota; class Alphaproteobacteria; order UBA7887; family UBA7887; genus UBA7887. The sequence continues at coordinate 138 of CAZVDW010000462.1, read as the reverse complement.
GGTGTTGCCGAACATCGCATCGATGATGCTCACGCGCTTGAAATAGTGGCTGACCTTGAGCTCGTCGGTCATGCCCATGCCGCCATGCATCTGGATGGCTTCCTGGCCGACATGGCGGCCGCGGCTGCCGATGCCGAC
>CAZVDW010000461.1:0-4228 GCA_964625645.1 uncultured Rhodospirillaceae bacterium | reverse complement strand
ACGTCGTTGGCGACGATCCAGTCGCAACCCTTGGCGAGGCGCTTGGCCGTGGCGTGCTCGACGACCTTCTCGGTCTCCGCGGCGAAGCCGACGACAAGCGTCGGGCGGCCCTTCTCGAGCCCGCCGAGGGTGGCGAGGATGTCGGGATTGGCGACCATGTCGAGGCTGCGCTCGGCCGCCTTGCCGCGCTTTACTTTCTGATTGGCCTGGCTGGCCGCGCGCCAGTCGGCGACAGCCGCGGCGCAGACCGCGACGTCGGCCGGCAGGGCGGCACGACAGGCTGCCAGCATCTGCTCCGCCGTCTCCACCCGCACGACAGTGGCGCCGGCCGGGTCGGGCAGTGCCGTCGGGCCGCTGACCAGGGTCACGTCGGCGCCGAGCGCGCCCAGGGCGCCGGCGATGGCATAGCCCTGCTTGCCCGACGAGCGATTGGCGATGTAGCGCACCGGATCGATGGGCTCGTGGGTCGGCCCGCCGGTGACCAGCGCCCGCACCTCGCGCAAGGGCCCGGCGCCGCCGAGTGCGCGCTCGACTGCGGCGACGATGGCGGCAGGCTCGGCCATGCGTCCCTCGCCGACCTCGCCGCAGGCGAGATCTCCGGGCTCGGGGCCGATACGGGCGATGCCGTCGGCCGCCAGGGTCGCCACGTTGCGCCGGGTCGCGGCGTGCTGCCACATCATGATGTTCATGGCCGGCGCGATCAGCACCGGCTTGTCGGTGGCCAGCAGTACCGTGCTGGCGAGATCGTCAGCCAGGCCTGCCGCCATCTTGGCCATGAGGTCGGCGCTGGCCGGTGCCACCACCACCAGATCCGCTTCCCGCGACAGGCGGATGTGGCCCATCTCGGTTTCGTCCGTCAGCGAGAACAAATCCTCATATACGGGCTCGCCGCTCAAGGCCGCAAGCGACAGCGGCGTGACGAACTGGCTGCCGCCGCGCGTCAGCACGCAGCGCACATGGGCGCCACGGTCGCGCAGGCGGCGGATCAGCTCGAGGCTCTTATAGGCCGCGATGCCGCCCGAAACGATGAGAAGAATGCGTTTTCCGTCAAGCATTTGCCATGTTCCTGCCGGAGCCGGCTACGCTAGAGCATTCCGGCGCCCAAGAAAACCTTCGCGCGGTCACGACAGCGTCAACAGCGCGGCCATCAGCGCCGCCCCGGCCGCGAAGGCCAGCAGCAGCGGCCAAGGGGTCGGGCGCCGCTGCGCCGCCCGTTCGTCCCACGCCGCCAGCCTGTCGAGCGCTTCCTCGGCCCGCTGGGCCAGGCCCGGCAGGCGCTGAACGAAGCCGACAGCGCTCTCGGCGCCGGCCTTGGCTCTGGCGGCGGGGCCCAGATGGCTCGCCATCCAGGCTTCCGTCAGGGGCCGCGCCAGCTCCCACATATTGGCTTGCGGGTAAAGCTCGCGCCCAACCCCCTCAGCCACCACCATGACCTTCTGCAGCAGCAGCAAATGCGGCTGCGTGCGCATGCCGAAGGTCTCGGTGACCTGGAAAAGCTGGCCGAGCAGGCGGCCCAGCGAAATTTCTGCCGTCGGCAGGCCCAGAATCGGCTCGCCGATAGAGCGGATGGCCTGGGTGAACGCACCGCGATCCTTGTCCGCGGGCACGTAGCCGGCGCGGAAATGGACCTCGGCGACGGCCGCGTAGTCACCGTTCAGGAAGCCCATCAGCATTTCCGCCAGATAACGCCGGGTAGCCACATCGAGGCGCCCCATGATGCCGAAATCCACGGCCCAGATATTGCCGTCCCCGGCCACGAACAGATTGCCCTGGTGGGGGTCGCCGTGGAAGAAGCCGTCGCGGAAGACCTGGTTGAAAGTGGCGCGCGCCGCCTTCTCCAACACAGCCAGGGGGTCGTGCCCGGCCTCGATCAGGGCCTCGCGGCGATCGACCGGGGTGCCCTGCACGCGGGCGCTGGTCAGCACCCGGCGCGCCGTGCGCGGCCAGTCGATGGCGGGAATGTTGAAGCTGTCGTCTTTCGTGAAATTGGCTGCCATCTCCGAGGCGGCGGCGCCTTCGAGGCGCAGGTCCATCTCGATCGCCACCATGTCGGCGACCGTGCGCACCGATTCGACCGGGCGCAGACGGCGCAGGCGCGGCTGGGTGCGCTCGATCAGCTCCGCCAGCCAGAACAGCAGGTCGAGGTCGCGCTGGAAGGCTCTTTCGATGCCGGGGCGCAGGATCTTCACCGCCACCTCGCGGCCGTCGCTGGTGGTGGCAAAATGGACCTGGGCGATGGATGCCGCGGCAACCGCCGTATCGTCGAAATCGGCGAACAGCGCATCGACCGGCTGGCCGAGCTCGTCGATGATCGCCTGGCGCGCCTCTTGGGCCGGGAACGGCGGCAGACGATCGCGCAGCATGGCGAGGTCCTCGGCCACCTCGGCGCCGATCAGATCGGCGCGGGTCGACATCGCCTGGCCGAGCTTGATGAAACCCGGACCCAGCGCCACCGCGGCGTCGGCGAGGCGTTGTCCGAGGCGACGGCCATCCGCCTTGGGTCGCACGGCCAGGCGCAATGGCCGCACCAGCCAGGGCGCGGTATCGGCCAACGGCTCCAGCGCATCGTGACGCGCCAGCACGCGTGCGATGACCACAAGCCGCCAAAGATTTCGTGGTGTGCGGAACATAATCGCTCAGATGCGCCAGGCGCTATGCAGGGCGACGATGCCGGCGCTCAGCTTGCGCGCGCGGATACCGGCAAAGCCCGCTTCCGCCATCATCGCCGACAGCGCCTGCGGCGCCGGGAAGCGGCGGATGCTCTCGACGAGGTAGCTGTAGGACTCCTCGTCGCCGGCGACGATCCTGCCCAGCGCCGGGATGACGCGGTCGGAGAAGGCGTCGTACAGGGGCGCCAGCGGCGCCGCGACCTCCGGCGAGAATTCGAGACAGAGGAATCGCCCGCCGGGGCGCAGCACCCGCGCGATCTCGGCCAAGGCCGGTTCGATGCGGGCGAAATTGCGCAGGCCGAAGGCAAGGGTGCAGCCATCGAAGTGCCGCTCCGCAAAGGGCAGCGCCAGGCCATCGCCGCAAACCCACTGCGGCGTGCCGACGCGGCCCTTGTCCCAGGCCCGGCGCCGGCCTTCCAGCAACATGGCCGGCGTCAGATCGCAGACCGTGACATCGACGGCGTGGCGGTCGAGGATGCGGCCGGCAATATCGCCGGTGCCGCCGGCAAGGTCGAGAAGGCGCGCGCCCGCCTTGGGCTCCAGCGCCGCCACCATGGCGCGCTTCCACAAGCGCTGAACGCCGCCGCTCATGAGGTCGTTCATGAGGTCGTAGCGCGCTGCCACGGTGTCGAAAATGCCGGCCACGAGCGCCGGCTTTTCGGCCGGATCGACGTCGCGAAGCCCGAAGGGCACCGTCTCTGGCCTGGGGTCTGTCGCCATGCGGCGAACCATAGCCTAGCGCTACAGGCCGCGCTACAGTCGGCCATGCCTGAATTGCCCGAAGTCGAGACCGTTCGCCGTGGCCTGGCGCCCAAGCTCGAAGGCCGTCGCTTCGCGCGCGTCACGGTGCGGCGCGGCGATCTGCGCTTTGCCCTGCCGGCGGATTTCGCCAGCCGCCTCGAAGGGCGCCGTGTCGAGACCATCGCCCGGCGCGGCAAATATCTGCTTTTCGCGCTCGATGACGGCCAGGTCGTGATCGGCCATCTCGGCATGTCCGGGCGCCTTTTCGCGCGACCGGAGGCCGGCACGGCGCCCGAGAAGCACGACCACATTCTTTTCGTCACCGATGACGGCGCCGAGATCGTCTTCAACGACGTGCGCCGATTCGGCCTCTTCGATGTCACGCCGGCCGCGGTCCTCGACGATCACCCGCTGTTGCGCGATATGGGCCCCGACCCCCTCGGCAACGACTTTTCGGGCCCGGTGCTTTCGGCAGCGCTCGCGGGCCGACGCTCGCCCATCAAGGCCTTGCTGCTCGACCAGCACCTGGTCGCCGGCATCGGCAATATCTATGCCTGCGAAAGCCTGTTTCGCGCCGGCATCTCGCCGAAGCGGCTCGGCGCCAGTGTCGCCGGGGCCAGGGCCGAGCGTCTGGTGCCGGCCATCAAGGCGGTACTGGCCGATGCCATCGCGGCCGGCGGCTCCAGCTTACGCGACTATGTCCAGGCCTCGGGCGAGCTCGGCTACTTTCAGCGCGCCTTTTCCGTCTACGGCCGCGAGGGCGAGGCCTGCGCCAGCGGCGCGCCCGGCCATCGCGTCAGGCGCATCGTGCAGGCGGG
>CAZVDW010000460.1:0-2729 GCA_964625645.1 uncultured Rhodospirillaceae bacterium | reverse complement strand
ACCTGGCTCTGGCGCGACCCGACATCGCCTCGCTTACTGTGGATCTCTCGGCGGATGACGTTCGCTTTGAGATGCTGCCTAACGGCGACGTGCCAGAAACTCGCCCATGATCCTTTGCGGCTCGCCGCTTTGGTAGGCCGCGCGCTGCAGGCGGCCGGCAGCGGCGAAAGTCTCGTCGAAGCCGGCCTGGGTCATGTCGCGCAGGCGCTGTTTGCTGAGGCGGAAAGCGTTGGCTGGCCGCTGCATCAGGTCGCGCGCCGCCGCTATCGCCTCATCGACGACGGCATCGGCATCGACCAGCCGCGTCAGCATGCCGATCGCCACGGCCTCGTCGGCCGCGACCAGGCGGCCGCTCAGGGCCAGGTCCGTGGTGCGCGCGTGCCCGAGGATCAGGCTCAGCAGGTGGACGCCGATGACGCTTGCCAGGCCGACGCGGATTTCCGGCTGGCCGATGCGCACGCCGGCATGGCCTATGCGCATGTCGCAGAGCAGGGCGACCTGCATGCCGGCACCGGCCGCGGTGCCGTTCAGCGCCGCGACGCAGGGTTTGTCGAGGTTGCGGATCGCCGACAGAAAGTGTCTGAGGTCCTCCACCCATAACGCCGCATTGGCGGCATCGAAGGCCTGCGCTTCCGCGAGGTCCTGGCCGGCGCAAAAGGCCTCGCCCTTGCCCGTGATGACGACGCCCGCGACGGCGGGGTCTGCGTTGGCCGCGGTAAGGGTCTTTGCGAGCTCGGCCCGTGTCGCCGTGTCGACCGCGTTTCGCTTGTGGGGCCGGTTGAAGGTCACGATGCGGACATCGTCACGGTCTTCTAGGATAAGGTTTTTCATGAAATATACTCCGTAACCATCAGAAAATTATTAACTATTACCAAAAGACGACTTCCTGCGTCGTCAAGGGTGATCGTGCCACGCCAAGCCTTTATAGTCTGCGGCATGACACTGCTTCAACGATCGGCCGTGGCGCTTTCGATAGTCCTGTCACTGGCTCCGATGAGCGCCGTCGCGGACAACGCGGCGGCGGAGGCGGCCTATGACCGGGGCGAGCCGGCCGAGGCCATGGTGCTCTGGCTGGCCGTTGCCGAGGAGGGAGACGCGGCGGCGCAGTACAATGTCGCGACCTTGCTGCGCAAGGGCGAGGGCGTGGAGCGCGATGTCGTTGCCGCCGCCAGGTGGTATGAGCGCGCCGCCGTGCAGGGCCATCGCCATGCGCAGGTCAACCTCGGCCGCCTCTACCTCGATGGCCAAGGGCTGAAGCGCGATCCCGGCCGCGCCTTCCACTGGTTCGAGAAGGCCGCCGCCGCGAATTTCCCGCCGGCGCAGTATTACCTGGCGGGCCTGTACGAGTCCGGCGCGGGCGTGCTGCCCGATATCGAGCGGGCGAAGGCGCTCTACGAGGTCGCGGCCGAAGCCGGATTGGGCGCTGCCGCGTATCGGCTGTCGCGCTTGTACGGCCAGGGCGACATGGCGGAGCGCAACCCGCGCCTGGCGCGCAAGTGGCTGGTCCGTGGCGCCGTGGCGGGCTACCCGCGGGCCCAGATGGGGTTGGCCAAGCTCTATCGCGATGGTGAGGGGGAAGGCCCGAATTTGGTGTTCGCCTATTTCTGGGCCATGAAGGCGGAGCGCGGCGGAATCGCGCAAGCAACTGACATCCGGCGGGAAATCGGCGAGCGCATGACAGCGGCGCAGCGGCGAGAGCTCAGCGAACTGGTGCGCGAGGCGGTGGGCAGGCCGGCGCTGGCCCTCGACGAGTGAGCGAGTCGCGCGTGGATTTCATTTTCATGCTGACCCGTCACGACCGGACCGTCGAGGACTGTTTGGCTGTCATGGAGTCGGTGGCGCCGATCGGCTTGAAGCATGTCGGCTTCAAGGATGTCGGCGTTGATCGCAGCGTGCTGGATAGGCTGGTCGAGCGCATTCGGGCGGCCGGCGCAGCGAGCTATTTGGAGTTGGTCAGCACAAACCGCGTGTCTTGCGTGGAGGCGGCGCGCTGGGCGCGGGACGCCGGCGTGACTTGTGTCCTTGGCGGCACCGCGGCGGCTGACATCGGCGCTGCCGTGCGCGGCGGCGAGACCGGCTATTTCCCCTTTGTCGGCAGGCCCCAGGGCCACCCGACGCGGCTTGGCGGCAGCGCCGACGAGGTCATGGCTGATTGTCGGGTGCAGAATGATGCCGGTCACCCCGGCGTCGACCTGCTGGCCTATCGCGCCGTCGATGCGGAGCCGCTGTCCTTGCTGCGGGCGGCGCGGGCGGCGACGGACGGCAGGATCATCGTCGCCGGCGACGTCAATTCGCCGCAGCGGGTCGCTGCCATCGCCGCTGCCGGGGCGGATGCCTTCACCATCGGCACCGCCGCATTCGACGGCTCGTTCTCGCCGCGCAAGGGAGCGCTGACCTCCCAGTTGCAGGATATCGTCAGCGCCTGTAGCGAAAGGGAGCACAGTTGAGTCTTTTTGATCTGACGGGAAAGGTTGCGCTGGTAACCGGTGGCAATGGCGGCATCGGCCTGGGTATGGCGCGTGGCCTGGGGGAGGCCGGCGCCGCGATCCTCGTGGTCGGCCGCAATGGCGCAAAGAACGATGCTGCCGTGGCGGCGTTGGCGGCGGCGGGCGTCGATGCCGCGGCGGCAACGGCGGACGTGACGGACGAAGTCGCTGTTGCCGAAATGGTCGAGACGGCGATGAGCCGCTGGGGCCGGCTCGACATCCTGGTCAACAACGCCGGCATCA
>CAZVDW010000459.1:0-1543 GCA_964625645.1 uncultured Rhodospirillaceae bacterium | reverse complement strand
CCGACGCGGTCCTTCTCGACTTGGTGCTGCCAGACATGAACGGTCTCGATATCCTGAAGGGTATCTCGGAACGGAAAATGCCGGTTTCCGTCGTCGTCATCACGGCTCACGGATCCGTCGACACGGCGGTGCAGGCAATGCGCTACGGCGCCTTCGACTTCCTGATCAAGCCCTTCGCCGCGGAACGTCTCATGGTGACATTGCGCAATGCCCTGGAGCGTCAGCACCTGAGCAGGATCATCGAGATCTACCGCAGTGATTTCGACCGCAGCGCCTATTGCGGCTTCATCGGGGCGTCGCTGGCCATGCAGTCGATCTACCGCATTATCGACAGCGCCGCGTCAAGCCGGGCAACGGTGTTCATCACCGGCGAGAGCGGCACCGGAAAGGAGATTTGCGCCCAGGCCATCCATTCGCGGAGTCCGAGAGCCGACAAGCCCTTCATCGCGTTCAACTGCGGCGCCATACCCAGAGATCTCATGGAAAGCGAGGTCTTCGGACACGTTAAAGGGGCCTTCACCGGGGCTCACTCCGAGCGCGATGGGGCGGCGCGGCGGGCCGATGGAGGTACGCTCTTTCTCGACGAAGTCTGCGAGATGGATTTGAGCCTGCAGGCGAAGCTGTTGCGTTTCGTCCAGACCGGGACCTACCAGAAGGTGGGCGGCAACCGTGTGGAGGAGGTGGACGTGCGCTTCGTTTGCGCCACCAACCGCGATCCCTTGGAGGAGGTGACGGCCGAACGTTTCCGCGAGGATCTTTATTACCGCTTGCACGTCATCCCCATTCATCTGCCGCCGCTGCGCGAGCGCGAAGACGACGCCGTCCTGATCGCGCGCAGCTTCCTTGCCGACTACGCCAGGGAGGAAGGCAAGCGCTTCGCCCGCTTCGCGCCGGAGATCGAGGATGTCATCGCGACCTATTCGTGGCCGGGTAACGTGCGCCAGCTGCAAAACATGCTGCGCAGCATCGTCGTGCTCAACGACGGCGATACGGTGACCCAGGACATGATGCCTGATCCGCTGGGGGCCGGCCCGACGCGGTCGGGGCATTCCGCTTCCGCTCCGTTGCCGCGCTTCGCCGCCGATCAAGATCCGGCGCCGGCGGAGCCGACGCAGGCCATCCGTCCCTTGGCGGAAGTAGAGCGGGAAGCCATAGAGCGGGCCATCGAGGTTTGCGGCGGCAACATCGCCAAGGCGGCCGGTTCCCTGGGAGTCAGCCCGTCAACGCTCTATCGCAAGCGGGCGGCGGAGGAACGGCGCCACGGTTAATATCAAGGACCGTTGGTAAAACCTGGGCGGGCGGGTCGCGGCCCGCCCTTTCAGGATGCCAGCCGCTGCTCGATGATGGTGTTCTTGACCGATTTCTTGATTTTTCCGAAGGCGCGGAATTCGATCTGACGCACGCGCTCGCGCGAGATGCCGAAGCGCTGGCTCAGGTCCTGCAGGGTGGCCGGCGTGTCCTTGAGCCGCCGCTCGATCAGGATGTCGCGCTCGCGCTCGCCAAGCGCGGTCATCGCGTTCGCCAAAAGACGACGCCGGTGCGC
>CAZVDW010000458.1:0-1931 GCA_964625645.1 uncultured Rhodospirillaceae bacterium | reverse complement strand
ATGGGGGTGATCGCCGGCCTCTGGTTCCAGAATCCGGCGCTGGGCCTGGTGATCGCAGCGGCGATGGTGATCAACATGCTGATCGCCGGCCTTTTCGGCATGCTGGTGCCGCTCGGCTGCGAGCGCTTCGGGCTCGACCCGGCGATCGCGGCCAGCGTCTTCCTGACCACGATAACCGACGTTGTCGGCTTCTTCGCCTTCCTGGGCCTGGCCGCCTGGTTCCTGCTTTAGGCGCTCTTTGTCAGGCCGGCATCGCCCGGAGCCCAGGCGCGGGCGGCGAGGGCAGGGTCGAGCGGCGCGCCGATCAGGTGGTTGGCGTAGTTCGAGAGCGTCTTGAGAGAGATTCCGAGCACAACCTCGAGCGCCTGGCGGCGTTCGTAGCCGGCATCGAGAAAGGCCTCGACCTCGTCCTCCTCGACCCAGCCATGCTTCACCATCAGCGCCTCGGTGAAGCGGCGCAGGGCCTCCAGCTTCGGGTCGCCAAGCGGCCGCCCGGCGCGCAACGCCGCCACCTGGCTGGCCGGCAGCGCGAGGTCGGCCGCGGTCGAGTGGGCGGCGACGCAGTAGCCGCAGTTGTTGGCGACGCTGGCGGCCAGGAACAGCACCTGCTTCTCGGCCTGGCTCAGCGACGCGGTATCGAGAATGCCCGCCAAGGTCAGGTAGCCATCGAGGGCCGCCGGCGCCTCGGCGAGGCCGCCCAGCAGGTTGGGCAGGAAACCGTAGCGCGCCTCCGCCGCTTCGAGGCGCGGCTGGCTCGTCCGCGGTGCCGTCTCGGTCGTGTGTATCGGGAATCCCGGCATCGGTGCATTCTCCTTGGCTCGTCTGTCGGCGGCTGGCCCTTATGGTTAAGGACTATGGTTAAGGACCGAACCGTCCAAAATGTCCAAAGTGCCGAGCGAGCGATTCAGGCGCCGAGGCCCGAGACATGGCTCGTGGCGCTGCTTTCGTGGGTGCAGAAACAGTCGCAGTCCTCGGTGCGCCGCGGCGTGGCGCTCCAACGGTCGTAGCAATTCAAGAGCCACAGTGTCCCCGGTCCAGCGGCGGCGGCCCGCGGCCGTTCGGCTGTCGTTGTGTTCCTATCCCGTGTCATCGCTTCGTCCCTCCTTCAGATTTCGGACCAATTGGTCCGGATTTGGCAAAACTTAGTCCAGCGCCCCGGTCACGATGCCCGCGACCGCCTCGAGGTGGCTCCGGTCCGCGGCTCCCTTGGCCAGGACCAGCAGTCCGTTGAGGCTGGCCGTCAGATAGCTCGCCATGGCCTCGATGTCGTGGCGGGCCCCGATCTCGCCGCGGGCATGAGCCTCGACCAGGGCATCCTGGAAGGCCGCCGTCATGCAGGCGAAGCCATCCTCGACCCGGGCGCAGCACTGGGCATCGTGGCCCGCCAGCTCGACCGCAGTGTTGTTGATGAAGCAGCCGCGACGCTCGCCACCGGCCGAGACCTCGGCGACCAGCCGCTCGAAGACCGCGACGATACCCTGCTTGCCGCCGCCGGAAGCCTTGATCCGGGCCCTCAGGCCGCGCCTGGCGAACCGCTCCTGGTAGCGGTCCAAGGCGGCGACGTAGAGCTCGTGCTTGGAGCCGAAGGTGTCGTAGAAGCTGCTCTTGGAGATCCCCATGGCGCCGATCAGGTCGGCGAGTGAGGTCGCCTCGTAGCCCTTCGACCAAAACACCTGCATGGCGCTTTCCAGCGCCGTCTCGGTGTCGAATTCGCGTGGCCGTCCCATGGCGATGTTATTTAGGACCGTTTGGTCCAGATTTCAAGAGGCACCTCCGATCCGGCGCTGCTGTCGCCTCGTTCGACGGTGCCTAGAGCGGGTCGTAGCTAATACGATTCAGATTTCCTTTGATGAAGATCCGTGATTCCCTTTGTCTGATTCGCAGATATAGGGGGTCGAGGATGGGCAAGCCACATCCTATTGAGTTGCGCG
>CAZVDW010000457.1:0-2951 GCA_964625645.1 uncultured Rhodospirillaceae bacterium | reverse complement strand
AACGACGACCACTTGGTAAAATGCGAACTGCAAACCCGGCAAGATCGTCATCGCAGATGATATAGTCTTTGTCTTGCGGCTTGGCAGCCTCGACAAGGCGTTTGGTGATTTTAGGCATAGGGCACCTCTTTGCGGCTGATTAAATTTCGATGATCGCAGCGCCGCTCTTAATCCCTGGAATCATAGTGGAATCATGAGGGCTGGTTTCGGCGAGCAACCGATCGAATGACAGCGTAAAGCGATGTCTAAAATAGTCCAGTAATATCAATTATTTAGCGTGTTTCTGCGAAATCTTTAGAAATGCTGAGAAATGGCCATATCACGGCTCATAATCTGAGAGCAGTAGAGCGAAATCCTGCGCACTATCCTGCTATCAGAGCGAAAACGTGAGCAGTTCGGACATACAGGTTTGTTTTCTCTGTATCCCGCAGTTTTCTGGTCTTTTTCGCGCCGCTTCGCGGCCTCTTGATTCCAAAATGGAAGTTAGAATCGAGGAATTTGAGGCGTGTTGCGAGGTTGGTGTGCGCCGACCCTCAGGTTATGGAATTATGGGTTCGAAGCGCATGTATAAGTAGACCAAATTCGCACTTTGATTTATTCCTGAATAGGAGGTCTATTTTGCGAATTTTACCATGTGTCAAAACAGTATGTTGCGATTGTAATGCTGTTGAGTATCCGTCAGCTGGCATTGTCGCGCGTCGGCTTGGTATGCCGCTTACTGATTGGGTCGCACCTCAAATATCGAAGGGGGTGGGGTGTTTAGCATGTGTGCGCATTCCGACGCAAAGCGGCCACTGATTCCAATTCAAAGCGGCCAGTGATTCCGATTTAAAGCGGCCACCGATTCCGACGCAAAGCGGCCAGTCGGATTGGTGCTGTGATCGACCTCGTTGGGTGATCCTGACAGGGGCTACCTTCGCGCCTTTTCGAGAGGAGCGAGGATGCCCCGGGAGAGATTGCCCATGCGCAAGATTTACGACGTTCTACGGCTACATGCCGGCGGATTGCCGAAGCGACGGATTGCCGTCAGCCTGAACATCGGCCGCACGACGGTCGGCGACTATATCAACCGGGCGCGCCGCGCGGGCCTGGGCTGGCCGCTGCCCGAGGATATGTCGGACGAGGATCTGGAACGGCTGCTGTTCCCGCCGCCGGCGGCGATTTCGCCAGATCGCCGGCCGCCTCCCGACTGGCCGGCTCTGCATCGCGAACTCAAGCGGCCAGGCGTCACCCTGTCGCTGTTGTGGGAGGAGTACCGCGCTGTTCATCCCGAGGGCTACGGCTACAGCCGATTTTGCGATCTCTACCGCGATTGGCGGGGCCGGCTCAACCCGACCATGCGTCAAACCCATTTCGCCGGCGAGAAGATGTTCGTCGATTACGCCGGCGCCACGATGGACGTGATCGACGGCCTTACCGGCGAGATCCGCACGGCGCAGATCTTCGTCGCCACCCTGGGCGCGTCCAGCTACACCTACGCCGAGGCGACCTGGACGCAGGCGCTGCCCAACTGGATCGGTTCGCACAACCGCGCCTTCGCCTATTTCGGCGGCGTTCCCCGGCAGGTCGTGCCGGACAATCTCAAATCCGGCGTCGTCAAGGCCTGCCTGTACGATCCCGAGATCAACCGAACTTACGCCGGCATGGCGGCCCATTACGATACCGCCATCGTGCCGGCGCGACCGCGCAAACCGCGCGACAAGGCGAAAGTCGAAGTCGGTGTGCAGGTCGTCGAACGCTGGATCCTGGCCCGCCTGCGAAATCGCCGCTTCTTCAGCCTCGCCGAGTTGAACCAAGCCATCGGTGAGCTATTGAACGATCTCAACGCGCGTCGGACAAAACACTTGGGCGCATCGCGCCGGCAATTGTTCGAGCAACTCGACCAACCGGCGCTGAAGCCGTTGCCGGGCCAGGCATACCAATACGCCGAATGGAAGCAGCGCCGCGCCGGCCTCGATTATCATGTCGAGGTCGCCAAGCATTACTATTCGGTGCCTCACGCCCTGGCCAAGCAAAAGCTCTGGGCCCGCATCACCGAACGCACCGTGGAGATATTCTACAAAGGCAAGCGTGTCGCCGCTCATATGCGCGGGTCCGGCAACCGGCGCCACACCACCGTGGCCGAACATATGCCTTCCGCACACCGCCGTTACGCCAATTGGACCCCGGACCGTATCCGAACCCAGGCCGCCGCCAACGGGCCCAATACCGAGACCCTGATCGACGTCATCCTGCGCGCCAAACCCCATCCCGAACAGGGCTTCCGCTCCTGTATCGGCATCCTTCGCCTGGCCAAGAGCCACGGCGCCGAACGGTTGGAGGCGGCCTGCGAGAGGGCCCTGGAGATCGGCGCCACGTCGTATTCCTCGGTCGCCTCCATCCTCAAGAACAATCTCGATCGCCGTGCGCCGCGACGGGCCACGGACGGGCCGGCGATCGATCATCCCAACATCCGCGGCCCGCAATACTTCCATTAACCCAACTTCCACTGAGGAGACATCATGCTGCAACACCCAACCCTCGATCAGCTCAGGCATCTCAAGCTGCACGGCATGGCCCGCGCCTTCGCCGAACTTGGCGACAATCCCCAGGCCGGCGAACTCGATCATGCTCAGTGGCTGGCCCTGCTGCTCGACCGCGAGGCGGCCGAACGCGACGACCGGCGATTGACCTACAGGCTCCGCAACGCCCGCCTGCGCCACCCCGACGCCTGTATCGAAGATGTCGATTACCGCGCCTCCCGGCGCCTCGACAAAGCCCTCTTCCAGCAATTGGCGCGCGGCCTATGGATCGCCCGCAAACAGAACCTCATCCTCACCGGTCCGTGCGGCGTCGGCAAATCATGGCTCGCCTGCGCGCTCGGCCAGAAGGCCTGCCGCGACGACTTCTCCGTCCTCTACAAGCGCGTCCCCAGGATGTTCGCCGAACTTGAAACCGGGCGCGCCGACGGA
>CAZVDW010000456.1:0-3206 GCA_964625645.1 uncultured Rhodospirillaceae bacterium | reverse complement strand
CCGGATGATATTCATTCCGTGCGCAACGAGGGTGACACGCCTTCGCTATCGCTGCATATGTATGGCAAGGCTCTTGCCAAGGTCGAGCGCTCCGAGTTCGACCCGACCAACAAAACCCAACGGCCATGCCCGCAACGGGTGCGTAAACTGACCGGCTAACCAGAACCCGAGCGAAACATGCCCAAACGTGAAGACTTAAACTCGATCCTGATCATTGGCGCTGGCCCCATCGTCATTGGTCAAGCCTGCGAGTTCGACTATTCCGGCGTGCAAGCCTGCAAATCGCTTAGAGAAGAAGGCTATCGGGTTATCCTGGTGAACTCCAATCCGGCCACTATTATGACCGATCCGGACATGGCCGACGCTACCTACATAGAGCCGATCACGCCGGAAATGGTCGAGAAGATCATCGTCAACGAACAGCCTGACGCGCTTTTGCCGACCATGGGAGGGCAGACCGGGCTCAATACTGGTATAGCCCTGGCTGAGAAGGGCGCGCTCAACAAGTACGGCGTCGAGATGATCGGAGCCGACGCCAAGGTTATAGCCAAGGCCGAGGACCGCGAGCAGTTCCGAGATGCCATGGAGAAGATCGGTCTCGATTGCCCAAAAAGCCATGTCGTTCACGACATGGCCAGCGCACGCGAAGCGATGGACGAGATCGGCTTGCCGTTGATCATCCGACCTTCGTTCACGCTGGGAGGCATCGGCGGTGGCATCGCCTATAACAAGATGGAATACGAGCAGATCGTCGCCGGCGGCCTAGCGGCATCGCCAACCACAGAGGTTCTGGTCGAGGAATCCGTTTTGGGTTGGAAGGAGTTTGAGATGGAGGTGGTTCGTGACAAGGCGGACAACTGTATCATCATCTGCTCCATCGAGAACGTCGACCCCATGGGCGTGCATACCGGTGACAGTATCACCGTGGCGCCGGCGCTAACCCTGACCGATAAGGAATATCAGATCATGCGCAACGCCTCGATTGCGGTGCTACGCGAGATTGGCGTCGATACGGGTGGCTCCAACGTGCAGTTCGCGGTTAATCCAGACAACGGGCGCTTGATCATTATCGAGATGAACCCGCGCGTCTCGCGCTCATCGGCGCTGGCGTCGAAAGCGACCGGCTTTCCAATCGCTAAGATCGCCGCCAAACTGGCCGTCGGCTATACCTTGGACGAGCTCGATAACGATATTACCGGCGTTACCCCGGCTTCGTTCGAGCCGACGATTGATTATGTGGTCACCAAGATCCCGCGCTTCACCTTTGAGAAATTTCCGGATACTGACCCGTTGTTGACAACGTCGATGAAATCCGTCGGTGAAGCCATGGCCATCGGCAGGAGCTTTGCCGAATCGATGCAGAAGGGTATTCGCTCCATGGAAACCGGCCTTACCGGCTTCAACGAGGTCGAGATTGAAGGTGCTATGGTCGATGGCGACCTTAACCGCGATGCCGTGCGCGCCGCACTATCTAAACGCCGGCCCGAGCGCATCCGTTTCATCGCCCAAGCCATGCGGCTGGGCATGCCGAACGACGAGATCAAGCGCGCTTGCGGCTTCGATACATGGTTTCTGGATCAATTCCGCGCCATCGTTGAAGAAGAGGGTCGTATCCGCGAGAACGGCCTGCCGGAAGACGCACTTGGTATGCTTAGGCTCAAGAAAATGGGTTTCTCCGATGAACGCCTGGCCGAACTCACTGGTGGCAGTGCCACGGAGATTGCGCGCGAGCGCCGTGTGCTAGGGGTGCGGCCGGTCTACAAGCGGGTCGATACCTGTGCCGGCGAGTTCGCCAGCCAGACCAGCTACATGTATTCGTGCTACGAGGGCGACGGCTCGCGTGCGCCGGATGACGAAGCCGGTCCGACCGAGCGCAAAAAGGTCGCCATCCTGGGCGGCGGGCCGAACCGCATTGGCCAGGGCATCGAGTTCGACTACTGTTGCGTCCATGCCGCCTTCGCGCTCCGGGAAGCCGGGTTGGAAGCAATCATGGTAAACTGCAACCCGGAAACTGTCTCGACCGATTACGACACTTCGGATCGGCTATTCTTTGAGCCCCTAACCGCGGAAGATGTGATTGAGCTGATGCACGCCGAGCAGAAAAACGGCGAGCTTTTGGGCTGCATCGTGCAGTTGGGTGGTCAGACGCCTCTGAAGCTGGCATCAGGCCTAAATTCCGCCGGTATCCCGATCCTCGGCACCAGCCCGGAAGCCATTGATCTTGCGGAAGACCGGGAGCGGATTAAGGTCTTGCTACAGGATTTGAAACTACGACAGCCAGCCAACGGCCTAGCGCGCTCGGAAGTTGAAGCCATCCAGGTTGCTGGTAAGATTGGCTACCCGTTGGTGATCCGGCCTTCCTATGTTCTGGGCGGCCGGGCCATGGAAATTGTCCACGACGAGACCGCGCTGAAACGCTATATGGAAAAGGCCGTAAAGATTTCCGGCGATAGCCCGGTACTCTTGGACAGCTACCTGCAGGACGCCATAGAAGTCGATGTCGACGCCTTGGCCGACGGTGACGAGGTCTTCGTTGCCGGCATTATGCAGCATATCGAAGAAGCCGGTGTCCATTCGGGCGATTCGGCCTGTTCGCTGCCACCGTATTCTCTTTTGGACGAAATCGTCGCCGAGTTAGAGTGCCAGACCATTGCCTTGGCGAAGGCTTTAAACGTCGTCGGACTGATGAACGTGCAGTTCGCGATCAAGGACGACGATATCTATACCCTTGAGGTCAATCCGCGCGCCAGCCGCACTGTGCCCTTCGTTGCCAAGGCGACTGGTGTGCCGGTGGCCAAGGTCGCGGCGCGGATCATGGCTGGTGAGAAGCTCAAGGACTTCGTTCTCGACGGCAGGTCCAAACGCTCGCATATGGCGGTCAAGGAGGCGGTCTTTCCATTCACTCGTTTTCCTGGTGTGGATACCATCCTAGGCCCGGAGATGGAGTCGACGGGCGAGGTCATGGGCCTCGACGAGGATTTTCCACGAGCCTTCGCTAAGTCGCAACTAGGGGCCGGCAACAGCCTACCGCAGGAAGGCACCGTGTTCATTTCGGTCAAGGATCGCGACAAGCCTGCGGCCATCGATCTGGCGCGGCGACTCCAAGACATGGGTTTCAAACTGATTGCCACCGGCGGCACGCAGCGTTTTCTGGCAGGGCAGGGCCTTGAGGTGGAACGCGTTAACAAGGTTCTGGAAGGCCGCCC
>CAZVDW010000455.1:0-2363 GCA_964625645.1 uncultured Rhodospirillaceae bacterium | reverse complement strand
CGTTCCCCGCCGCCGAGGTGATCATCCACCAGGATCCGGATGACATCGTCGAGCCCATGCCCTATTTCGCCCGTGACTAGTGGTCCGAATCTGACATATGGCGCCCATAGGATCGCCTCTGGCGGCGCCTCGCTAGGAAGGCGCGCATCGGCGATGCCGGCTCATCGGCAAGCGTGCCAGACGACGCGAGGCGGCGTCAGAGGCGACCCGACGGGCGGCCGTCCGCACCCACCGACGTCGTTGCGCGGCCCTTGCGATGGACCCGCATCGCGGCGCGCCGCGCGCCTAGTCGGTGAGCGCGGACGACCGTCCTATGGGTGCCATATGTCAGATTTGGACCACTAGAGCGCGTTCGCGATGATCGTCGAAGACCAGTCCGACGTTCTCGCTTTTCTGCGCGATCCGGCGAGCCACGCCGGCGCGGCGGTCGAGGAGATCGAGACCCACGCCGCGCATGTCTTTCTGGTCGGTGAGCGGGCTTACAAGCTCAAGCGCTCGGTGCGCTTCGCCTTCCTCGATTTCTCGACAGCCGCCTTGCGCCATGCGGCCTGCGAGAGCGAGCTGTCGCTCAATCGCCGCACCGCGCCTGAACTCTATCTGGCGGTCGCCGCCGTCACCCGCGAGGCCGACGGCCGCCTGGCGCTCGACGGTGCCGGCGAGGCCGTGGACTGGCTCGTGGTCATGCAGCGTTTCGACCAGGAGACCTTGTTCGACCGCCTGGCGGCGCGTGGCGCGCTCGACGACCAGCAGCTGCGCGACCTTGCCGACGCCATCGCGGCCTTTCACGAGATTGCCGAGCCACGCCCGGACATGGGCGGGCGCGAAGGCCTGGCGCATGTCGTCGCCGGCAATATGGCGACCCTGCGCGAGGGCGAGGGTGCTTTCGCGCCCAGCGCCATCGATACCATCGAACGGCTCTGGCGGCGCGGCCTCGACCGCCACGCGGCGCTGCTGGACGCGCGCCGCGGCGCGGGCCAGGTGCGCTGGTGTCACGGCGATCTGCATTTGCGCAACATATGCCTGATCGATGGCCGCCCGACCTTGTTCGACGGCATCGAGTTCAACCCGGATATCGCCTGCATCGACGTGCTCTACGATCTCGCCTTCCTGCTCATGGATTTGCAGCATCGGGATATGGCCAGGGCGGCCAATCTGGTCCTCAACCGCTATCTCGGCCGCACCGAGGATATGGCGGGATTGGCCTTGTTGCCGTTCTTCCAATCGCTGCGCGCCGGCGTGCGGGCGATGGTGAGCGCCATCGAGGCGGGCGAAGGGCATGGCGAGCTGGGCGGCGAGGCACGGGCCTATCTCGACCTGGCAACCAGGCTCCTGGAGCGCATGCCGCCGGGCTTGATCGCCGTCGGCGGCTATTCCGGTAGCGGCAAATCATCGCTGGCTGCCGACGTGGCCGCCGTGGTTGGTGCGGCGCCGGGGGCCGTGGTGCTGCGCAGCGATGTCGTGCGCAAGCGCCTGCTGGGCGTGGCTCCCGAGGCAGCTCTTGCCAAGGACGCCTATAGCGGCGAGATGACGCGGCGGGTCTACGCCCACCTGCGGGCGCTGGCGCGGCGCGCCCTGGCCGCCGGCGCGACCGTCATTCTCGATGCCGTACACGGTGGTGCGGGCGAGCGCGATGCTGCCGCGGCCCTGGCAGCGGCGGCGGCGGTGCCGTTCTCTGGGCTTTGGCTGGAGGCGCCGCCGGCTGTCTTGCGTTCGCGCGTCGCGGCGCGTCACGGCGATGCCTCGGATGCCACTCTGCGCGTGCTCGAGGGGCAGCTCGAACGCGGCGCCGGCGATATCGCCTGGGCGCGCCTCGATGCCGCTGGGGCGCCCGGCAATGTCTCGACGGCGGCATTGTCGGTATTGGCGCGCGCCGGTATCGAAGCACGCTGATGGCATGTTAGACTTCGGAGTTCGATAAGGAGGCCGCGGCGATGACCTGGGCAAGCATTCTGGCGCTACTGCACGGCGACGATGCCGACGATATCGTGACCGACGCGGCGCTCGCCCTGGGCCGGACCTTCGAGGCCTGCGTCGACGGCTTGATCGTGCGCCCAGACCCGCGCGACGCCGTGCGTCTGGCCGTGGACGGCATGTCGCCCGCCATGATCGAGAGCGTCATCGACGCGGCGCGCGGCGAGTCAGAGCGGCGCACCGCACATGCCCGCGCGAGTTTCGAGGCCCGCTGCCGCGCCCAGGGCATCGATACCGCCGCCGTCAAGGCCGGCCCCGGCGCCTGCGCCCGCTGGCACGAGGAAGTGGCGCTGGCCGCCGACCGCATCGCCTATCACGGCCGCCTCGCCGATCTTGTCGTCATCGCACCCCCGGCCGCCGGCGGCGACGAGGCCGACATCGCCATCGAGGCC
>CAZVDW010000454.1:0-13885 GCA_964625645.1 uncultured Rhodospirillaceae bacterium | reverse complement strand
GCGCGGGCGTGTCGAACATGGCATCCACGTCGCTCTGGGAATTCTCCTCCGACGGCGCGGGCGTGTCGAACATGGCATCCACGTCGTCTTGCGAATTCTCTTTTTGCGGGTCGCCCGAATCGAAGAGCGCATCGATGTCGTCCTGGGAGTTCTCTTCCGACGGCGCAGGCGTGTCGAACATGGCATCCACGTCGTCTTGCGAATTCTCCTTTTGCGGATCCTCCGTCTCGAAGAGCGCATCGATACCGTCTTGTGAGTTCTCCTCGCCCGCCGCGGCTTCCTCGCTGGCAGGGGCTTCCTCGACCGCCACGGCTTGCTCGGCGGCGGCAGGCGGCTCCTCGAACCAGTCGTGCTTGCACTGGCCGCAGCGCAGCTTGCGTCCGCCCCTGGCGAAGACATCGTCGGGAGCGGAGAATCGTGTGGCACAGGAAGGGCAGGTCAGTATCATTTCACATCCGCGGCGAGAGTGACTCCTCGACCGGCATAAAGCGGCCGGATCATACCGTCTTTGCCCGGGCTACGATAGGTGGCAGCTGACCAGCCCTGGACTGTGGCACGGCGGGTGTGCGACTCTGCCGCCCTGCTTGGGCTGCGGGGGAGGCCGCGCGAGGTGGTCCGCTTCGAGAATGTCGGCATGCGATACGGTCTTGGGCCGGAAGTGTTGCAAGACATCTCCTTTACCCTGGAGCAAGGGAGTTTCCATTTCCTTACCGGCGCCAGCGGTGCGGGCAAATCGTCGCTGCTGCGCCTGCTTTACCTTGGCCACCGGCCGTCACGTGGCCTGGTAAGCGTCTTTGGTGAAGACGTGGTTTCCGCCAACCGCGGCACATTGTCTGCCCTGCGGCGGCAGATCGGTGTCGTATTTCAGGATTTCCGCCTGCTCGATCACCTGACGGCACGCGACAACGTGGCCTTGCCGCTGCGCGTGGCGGGCACGCGCGAATCGGAGATTACGTCACCGGTGGAGGAGTTGCTGGATTGGGTAGGCCTCGGGGATCGCATGGAGGACTATCCGCCGACGCTTTCGGGTGGCGAAAAGCAGCGCCTGGCCATCGCCAGGGCTGTCGTGCGCCGGCCCATGCTGCTGGTGGCCGACGAGCCCACGGGCAATGTTGACGCGGTCAATGGCGAGCGTTTGATGCGCCTCTTCGAAGCACTCAACGAGCTCGATACCTCGGTCGTTATCGCCACCCACGACGAAGCGCTGGTGCGTGCACGCGGTCATGCGCGCCTGCATCTGTCCGATGGTCGTCTCGTTAGCGGTGGGTCGTGATATGGCCCGCGTCGTCCCCCCCTTGTCGTTCGGCCGCGAAGGCGGCAATCTCTTTCTGCCCTGGACCATCGGCCTCAAGGCCTTCTTCGCGGCCCTGGCCGTAGCCACCCTGCTGTCGCTGCAACACGCGGTCGTCTATTGGCAATCGGGTGATTTTGCCGTGGTTACGGTCGAATTGCCTGCCGCGGCCGACACGCCGATGGTGAATGATGCCTTGGAGGTGATGCAGCGCACCATCGGCATCGAGGCGGCGGAACCGATACCGCCCGCCAGCGTTGCCGCCCTGGTCGAGCCTTGGATCGGGGACGGCAATTTGCCCGCCGATTTGCCTTTGCCCGTGCTGATAGACGTCTCGGTGATTCCGGGCGCACAGGTGGATTGGGCGGAAGTCAGCGCCCGGCTCGGCGATGTGGTGCCGGAAGCCTCCCTCGACACGGGCAAGGTGTGGGTCGAAAGACTCATCGATCTGGCGCGGCTGGCGCAGTTGGTTACTGTCGTGATGTTGCTGCTGATTGTCGGCGTGGGCATTCTGACGGTGGTATTCGCGACACGAGCGGGCCTTGCCGTGCAGCGTTCGACGATCGAGCTCCTGCATCTTCTCGGGGCGACGGACTCCTATGTTGCGCGACAATTCCAGCGCCATGCCCTGTGGCTGGGATTGCGCGGCGGCATCTGTGGCGTGCTGCCCGCCTACGCCGTGCTCTATGGCCTCAGCCACGCCGGCGAGCGCATCGAGGCGCCCTTGCTGCCGGAGCTCGCAATCGGCCTGACCGGCCTCTCCGTGTTGGTCGCGCTGCCGGTCGCGACCGGCATGATCGCCATGCTGTCGGCGCGCCTGACGGTGTTGCGCTCATTGGCACGGATGCCCTGAATGGGGGTGGTTCGCCGGGCCGCTCTGTTGGCTGTTATTGCGCTGTCGCTGATATGCGGGGTCGGGTTGATGCGCTTCGTTGGCGACCTGCCGACGACAGTGAGCGAGCCCGATGTGCGAACCGACGCCATCGTCGTGCTCACCGGTGGCAGCGGGCGGCTGGTCGAGGGCCTGGCCCTGCTTGAAGGCGGTGTTGCCGAAAAGCTGTTTGTCTCGGGCGTCTATCGCGGCGTCGATGTCGAGGAGTTGCTGCGTGTGGCGCGCGCCGATGGCGGCAGCGACAGTGTCGCGCGCATTGCGCTCGGCCATGAGGCCGACGATACCCGTGGCAATGCCCACGAAACAGCCGCCTGGATGGCAGAGCAGGGGTATAACAGCCTGCGCCTCGTCACCGCCGCCTATCACATGCCGCGCAGCCTTTTGGAGTTCGCGCGGGCGATGCCCGACGTTAGCGTGATTCCTCATCCGGTGTTTCCCGGCTCGGTGCGTCTCGACGACTGGTGGCGTCACCCGGGCACGGTGACGTTGCTGGGCTCCGAATACGCCAAATATCTGCTGGCGCGTCTCGCCATCCGCTGATGTGCGCGCGCTCTCTGCTCTTCAATCTCGGCTTCTACGGCGTCACGACGCTACTGGCGCTGCTGTTGTTTCCGGCATTGTTGTTGCCGCGACATGTTTTCCTGCGGATCGTCCGCCTGTGGGCCCGGGCGGTCGATGGCTTGCTCGTCCACGTGGTCGGCGCCCGCATCGAGGTGCGTGGCGCGGAGCGCTTGCAGGGCCCCTGCCTGGTCGCCTGCAAGCATCAATCGGCGTGGGAGACCATCGCGCTCAACCGCATCATCGCCGATCCCTGCTTCGTGCTGAAGCGCGAGCTGACCTGGATCCCGTTTTTTGGCTGGTACCTCATCAAGACCGGGCAGGTGGCGGTGAACCGCTCCGCCGGCCCGCGTGCCCTCAAGGCCATGCTGCGCGATGCCAAGAAAGCAGTGGAGGATGGCCGGCAACTGGTCATATTCCCCGAAGGCACGCGCGTGCCGCCGGGCGAGAGCCGGCCCTACCATCCGGGCGTGGCGGCATTGTATGGCCATTTGGCGGTGCCGGTGGTGCCCGTGGCGGTGAATTCAGGGCTCACCTGGGGCAGGCGGGCCTTTCTCAAGCGGCCGCGCCGGGTCATCCTCAGCGTGCTCGCGCCGATTCCGCCGGGGCTCGATCGCAGCACATTCATGAGCCGGCTTCAGACCGCCATCGAAAACGAGACCCGCGCGCTTGAAGCGGAAGCGCTCAGCCGCGAACGTGATCGGCCAGGCGCTCCATGAAGGTGACGCAGGCCGCAATTTGGGACATCTCGATATATTCGTCGGCCCGGTGCGCCTGCAGGATGCTGCCGGGGCCGCAGACCACGGTGGGAATGCCGCCGCCGGCGAACAGCCCGCCTTCGGTGCCGAACGATACCGAGCCCGTCGGGCCGTTGAAGCCGGCAAGCTTGCGGGCCAGCGCCTCGGCCGGCGAATCGGCCATCGGCGCCAGTGCCTCCATGGACACAGTTGGTTGCGTCACGACATCCGCTTCCGGCGCCACGGCACGCATTTCCGGCAGCACATCCTTGTCGATGAAAGCCTGGAAGGGGGCCAGGAACTCGCGCTCCAGATCGGTGCTGGGAAGGGAGCGGACCTCCCAGATGAAGCGGCAGTGCCGGGCCAGAATGTTGCTTGCGGTGCCGCCTTCGACGATGCCCACATGCAGCGTGTCGTAGGGCGGGTCGAAGCCGTCGTCGGGGCGGGTCCAGGCCTTTCGCGCCAGGCCGTCGAGGAAGGCGATCAGGCGGCCGGCGACAAGATTGGCGCTGACGCCCTTGTCGGTGTGGGCGGAATGCGCTTCGCGGCCGGTGACTTCCGTGGCGAAGCGATTGCCGCTCTTGTGGCGGTCGACCACGCCCATCGAAGTCGGCTCGCCGACGATCACCGCCAGCGGCGTGAACGGCGCCGCCGCGAGCAACTCGACCAGGCGCGGCGCGCCGAGGCAGCCGACTTCCTCGTCATAAGAAAGCGCCAGGTGCACGGGAATGCGCGGCCGCGCCGCGATCAGCTCCGGCACGGCGGTCAGGGCCAGTGCGATGAAGCTTTTCATGTCGGCGGTGCCGCGCCCGAACAGGCGCCCGTCGCGCTCGACCATGGTGAAGGGGTCGCTCGACCAGTCCTGGCCATCCACCGGCACCACGTCGGTGTGGCCCGAGAGCACGACGCCGCCATCGCTCTCCTCGCCGATGGTGGCGAACAGGTTCGCCTTGCCTCGCTCGTCGTCGAAGACGCGCGTCGTTACGATGCCGTGGCCGGCCAGATAGTCGGCAACGAAATCGATCAGCGCCAGGTTGGATTTGTGGCTGGTGGTATCGAACGATACCAGGCGGGCGATCATCTCGAGGGGAGTGAGGATTTGAGCAGTCATCGATTTCCAGGAGGGCAGGTGTTGCACCGCATGGCGGCGAGCGCGAGACTATAGAGACAGCCCATGTCCAAGTCACGCCACCTCCTTTTCGTGCTCGCGCTGCTTGCCGCCATCGCTCCGGCGGCGGCGGGAACGCCGCGCTCGGTTTTCGTCATGGCCAAGGCGCTCGACGATCTGGTGAGCTTGGATCCGGCCGAGGTCTTCGAGTTCTCGGGCGCCGAGGTCATTGCCAATCTCTACCAGCGCCTGTTCCGCGCCAACCCGGACGATCCCGGCAGCCCGCTTGGCGAGGTGGTCGAGAGCTGGCGGGTGAGCGACGACGGCCAAACTTTCACCTTCACCCTGCGCGACGGCCTGAGATTTCCCGGCGGCAGGCCGATCGAGGCGGCGGATGCTGTGTTCTCCCTGCGCCGGGTGGTGACGCTTAACAAGGCGCCGAGCTTCATCCTCACCCAGTTGGGGCTGACGGCCGAGACGGTGGAGAGCCAGATACAGGTGCTTGATACGCGGCGTTTTCTACTGTCGTTGGATCGTGCCTATGCGCCGTCGCTGGTGCTCAACGTGCTGTCGGCGGGCATTGCCTCGGTCATTGATCGCCAGGCGGTGGCGGGGCCGGATTGGCTGCGCAGCCACGCCGCCGGCTCGGGTCCCTTTACGCTCAAGCGCTGGGAGCCAGGCGAATATCTGCTGCTCGACGCCAATCCAGCCTATGTCGGCGGCAGGCCCGCCCTCAAGCGCGTGGTGCTGCGCGACATTCGCGAGCCTTCCACCCAGCGTCTGTTGATCGAGACCGGCGATATCGATGCCGCGCGCAATCTCGGCCCGGACCAGATCGCCGCCCTGGCGGGCGACGACGATATCCGCGTGCTCACCGTGCCGCGGGCACGGTTGTTCTACATGGCGCTCAACCAGCGTCATCCACAGCTTGGCCGCCCGGAAGTGCGCCTCGCGCTGCGCCAGCTGGTCGACTACGAAGCCATCGCGGCCACCCTGCTGGCAGGCCGCGCCAGCGCGCACCAGGCCTTCCTGCCCAAGGGCTTTTTCGCGGCTCTCGAAGAGCGGCCCTTCGCCTATCGCCCCGACCGGGCCAGGGCGATCCTGGCCGCGGCAGGGCTGGGCGAGGGGTTCAGCGTCGCCATGGATGTGCGCTCCGATCCGGTCATGATGCTGGTCGCCCAGGCCATCCAGGCATCAATGGCGCAAGCCGGCGTCGCCATCGAGATCCTGCCGGGGACGGGCAAGCAGGTGCTGACCCGCTACCGCGCCCGCCGCCACGACATCTTCATCGGCCAGTGGGGGCCGGACTATCTCGACCCCCACACCAACGCCTCGACCTTCGCCCGCAACCCGGACAATGGCGATGATGCGCGCGAGCGCACCCTGGCTTGGCGCAATGGCTGGGAAATCCCTGAGTTGACGGCCTTGGCCGAGCAGGCGGTGCTGGAGCAGGACAGCGCGCGCCGGGCCGAGAACTATGTCGAGCTGCAACGCCGGGTGCAGGCGGACTCGCCATTCATCGTGTTGTTCCAGGAAAACGAGCTGATCGCGCTTGCGGCCGGTGTCCGGGGTTTTGCGGCGGGCCTGACCAGCGACCAGACGCTCTACCATGGCATCCGCAAGTAGGCGCCGGCTCGCCGCGGCGGCGCGTCAGGTCGCGGGCGTCGCCTTCACCCTGTTCGGGCTGCTGGTGGTGACCTTCGTCATCGGCCGGGTCGTACCCATCGATCCGGTGCTGGCGGTGGTCGGCGACCGGGCCAGCCCCGAGACCTATGCCGCGGCCAAGGCCGCCATGGGGCTGGACCGTTCGCTCGCCGTGCAATTCGGCCTCTATTTCCAGGGCATTCTCGGCGGCGATTTCGGCACCAGCGTCGTCACCACGCGGCCGGTGGCGGACGACATCGCGCGCTATTTTCCGGCGACGATGGAACTCGCGACCATAGCCATCCTCATCGGCATCGCGCTCGGCGTGCCGGCCGGGGTGCTGGCCGCCAGCCGGCGCGGGCGCTGGCCCGACCACCTGGTGCGCGTGGTCTCGTTGCTCGGCTATTCGACGCCCGCCTTCTGGCTCGGCATGATCGTGCTGCTGGTGTTCTACGCCACGCTCGGCTGGGCGGCGGGGCCGGGGCGCATCGATGTCTATTACGTCGATATCGTCACCCCGGTCACGGGCCTGCTGCTGATCGACGCCGCCTTGGACGGCGAATGGGAGATCCTGCGCAACGCGCTGTCCCATCTGGCCTTGCCGGCGCTGGTGCTGGGCGGCTTCTCGGTGGCCTATATCGCGCGCATGACCCGCAGCCTGATGGTCGAGCAGCTGGGCCAGGAATACGTGCTCGCCGCCCGCGCCAAGGGCATGTCCGAGGCGCGCGTGGTCTGGCGCCACGCCCTCGCCAATGCCGCCGTGCCCCTGGTCACGGTGGTGGCGCTGTCCTATGGCGCGCTGCTCGAAGGCTCGGTGCTTACGGAAACCGTGTTCGCCTGGCCCGGCCTCGGCAGCTATCTCACCAACTCCCTGCTCAACGCCGACATGAACGCGGTGCTCGGCTCGACGCTGGTCATCGGCGTGGTCTTTCTCGGCCTCAATCTGCTGGCCGACCTGCTCTACACCCTGCTTGACCCGAGGGTGTCATGAGGGCGCTGTTCGCCAATCCGGTGGCCGCGGCAGGCATCGTCATCGTCGGCGCGCTGGTGCTGGCGGCGCTGTTCGCGCCCTGGCTGGCGCCCTACGATCCGCTGAGCCAGAACCTCGACGGCCGCCTGGCGCCGGCCGGAGACGGCCACCTCCTCGGCACCGACGCGCTCGGCCGCGACATCGCCTCGCGGCTGCTCTGGGGCGCGCGCACCACGCTGCTCATCGTGGTGTTGGTGACAGTCGCCTCGGCGCCGCTGGGGCTGATCCTCGGTTGTCTGGCCGGCACGCTCGGCGGCTGGGCCGATATCGCCCTGATGCGGCTGACCGATATCTTTCTCGCTTTTCCGCGCCTGATCCTGGCCTTGGCCCTGGCGGCGGCGTTGGGCGCCGGGTTGGAGAACGCCGTGCTGGCCATCGCCGTCACCGCCTGGCCCGTCTATGCGCGCGTCGCCCGGGCCGAGACCTTGGCCATCCGCGACAGCGACTTCGTCGCCGCGGCACGGCTGCAAGGCGCCTCGACCTGGCGCATCGTTCGCCGCCAAATCATGCCCATGTGCGTCAACTCCCTGGTGGTCCGCGTCACCCTCGACATGGCCGGCATCGTGCTCACCGCCGCCGGCTTCGGCTTTCTCGGCATCGGCGTGCCGCCGTCGACGCCGGAGTGGGGCGCCATGATCGCGGCCGGGCGCGAATACCTCTTCGACCAGTGGTGGGTGGCGACGGTGCCGGGGCTCGCCATCGTTTTTGTCAGCCTGGGCTTCAATCTGCTCGGCGACGGCCTGCGCGACATATTGGACCCACGGACATGAGCGCCCTGCTCGAAGTCGAGGGGCTCGTCGTCGCCTATGGCGCCGCGCCGATAGTGGCGGATGTGAGCTTTGTCCTTGGGCGGGAGAAGCTTGGCATCGTCGGCCAGTCGGGGGCCGGCAAGTCGAGCGTCGGCCGCGCGCTGATGGGCCTGCTCGGGCCGCATGCCGCGGTCTCGGCCGCTCGGCTCGCCTTTGCCGGGCGCGAAATCTCGCTGGCCGAGCTGGCGCGTTTGCGCGGCGACCGCCTGGCGATGATCCTGCAGGACGCGCGCCACGCCCTCAATCCGGTCATGACCGTCGGCGCCCAGATCGCCGAGACCCTGCGCCGGCATCGCGGCTTGCGTGGGCCTGCCGTGCGCGAATCCGGACTCGCCTTGCTCGAATCCGTGCATGTCGGCGATGCGGCACGGGTCTGGCGGGCCTATCCGCACGAGCTTTCGGGCGGTCTCGGCCAGCGCGCCATGATCGCCATGATGCTGGCCCCGGACCCGGCCCTGCTGATCGCCGACGAGCCGACCTCGGCGCTCGACGTCATCGCCCGCGAGCGCGTGCTTGCCGAGCTCGATGGCCAGGTGCAGGCGCGCGGCATGGGCCTGATCCTGATCAGCCACGACCTTTCCCTGGTCAACCGCTTCTGCGACCGCGTGCTGGTCATGCGCGAGGGCCGGGTGGTCGAGACCTTGACCACCATGGCCGCTGCCGAACACCCCTATACGCGCGCGCTGTTGGACGCCGCGCCCAAGCTTTTGGCCACGCCATGATCGGGATCGAGGGCTTCTCGCTCAGCTACCAAAGCGTGACCGCGGTGCACGAGCTGTCGCTGAGCGTGGCGCGCGGCGAGGCCTTGGGCCTGGTCGGGGAATCGGGCTGCGGCAAGACCACGGTGCTGCGCGCCGTCGCCGGGCTGGCGCGCGATTGGCGCGGGCGCATCGTCATCGACGGCGCCGCGCGCGATCCCACCCGCCCGCACATGCTGCCGCGGACCCTGCAAATGGTCTTCCAGGACCCTTACGGCTCGCTCAATCCGCGCCAGCGCGTCGCCGATTGCTTAGGTGAGCCGCTGGCCATCCATGGCCTCGGCGACCGCGCGCGGCGTGTGGCCGAGGCCTTGGCACAAGTGGGGCTCGAGGCGGATTTTGCCGGGCGCTATCCCAATCAGCTCTCGGGCGGCGAGCGCCAGCGCGTGGCCATCGCCAGGGCCCTGATGCTCGAGCCGCCATTGCTGTTGCTCGACGAGCCGACCTCGGCCCTCGACATGGCGACCCAGGCCGAGATATTGACCTTGTTGGCGCGCCTGCGGTCCGAGCGCGGCCTCACCTTCCTGCTGGTCAGCCATGACCTGGCGGTGGTCGCCGAATTGTGCGAGCGCGTCGCGGTGATGCGCGGCGGGCGCCTGGTCGAGAGCGTCAGCCGCGCTGCCTTGCGATCCGGTGACGGGCTGGCGCCATATACGCAGGCACTGCTCGCTGCCAGTCGCGGCCAGCGCCTCGATTGAAGCGGCGCTGCGGCGCCCCTATCTATCAGACTGGAAAGAATAGGATTTCCGCCTGTGGCAAGGTCACGCAAGGTCGTCATTCCGCTGGTATTGATTGCTGCCGCCATGGTCGGCGCGATCGGCCTGCGCGCGACCAGGCCGGAGGTGCCGGCGCGGACACCGGAGGAAAAGGTCTGGGCCGTCGAGACGGCAGCGGTGGCCTTTACCGACGAGCAGCCCGATCTGGTCCTCTTCGGCGAAGTGGTGGCGGCGCGCGAAGTCGCCTTGCGGGCGCGTGTCGGCGGCCCGGTGAGGTCGGTCGCGGACAGTTTCGTCGATGGCGGCACGGTTGCCGCCGGCGATGTGCTGGTGACCATCGATCCCTTCGACTTCGAGCAGGACGTGGTCGAGCGCCGGGCGGCGCTTGACGAGGCCAAGGCCAGGCGGGCCGAGATGGCCTCGGCCATCGTGGTCGAGCGTGCCATGCTGGTGGAGGACGAGCGCCAGCTCGCCATCACCGGCCGCGACGTGGCGCGGCGTCAGTCCCTGGTCGGCAATGCGGTCTCGGAGAAAGGCCTCGACGAAGCCCGCATGACCCTCAGCCGGGCCGAAGCGCAACGTCTCGGGCGCCACCAGGCCATCAGCACCCTGGAAGCCCGCATCGAACAGCAGGCGGCGGTCATCGCCCGGGCCGAGGCCGCCTTGGCGCGGGCCGAGCGCGCCTTGGCCGATACCGCGCTGAAGGCGCCCTTTGCCGGCTATATCGCCGGGGCCGGCACCCAGCCGGGCGAACAATTGTCCCGTGGCGACCTTTTGGCTCGGCTCATCGATTCCGGCCGCCTCGAGGTCCGCTTTCACATGAGCGAAACGCAGTTCGGCCGCGCCTTTGCCGCTGCCGCGGGCGCTGCGCCGCGCGCTGCCGAAGTGCGCTGGCGCATCGGCGATAGCGTGCGACGTTTCGCGGCCGAGGTCGATCGCATCGATAGCGAGATCGATCCGACCAGCGGTGGCGTCACGGCCTATGCCCGCCTTACCGAGGCGAGCGAGACCGCCTTCGCCGGCTTGCGCCCCGGCGCCTTTGTGGAGATTTCCGTGCCCGGGCGGCGCTATCGCCAGGTCGCCCGCCTGCCGGCCACGGCCCTGCATGACGACGCCACCGTCTATGTCGTGGTCGAAGAGCGTCTGCAGCCGCGCGCCGTGGCGCTGGAGCGCCGCGACGGCGAAAGCGTGCTGGTGATCGGCGAGCTTGGCGAGGGCGAGCAGGTCGCCGTCACGCGCTTCACCGAGATCGGGCCGGGCGTGAAGGTGAGCGTCAGATGAGCGGCGAGCGCCGCGGCGCCATCGGGCTTTTTGCGCGCCATCCCACGGCCTCGAACCTGGTGATGGCGCTGATGGTGGTCGGCGGCCTGTTGGCGCTGGGCCGCCACAACACCCAGTTCTTCCCCGATTTCTCGGTCGATTTCGTGACCGTCAGCGTCAGCTGGCCCGGTGCCAGCGCCGAGGATGTCGAGACCAATATCGTCGAAGCCCTGGAGCCGGAGCTGCGCTTCATCGACGACGTCAAGAACGTGCTCGGCACCGCCATGGAAGGGGTCGGGCAGATCGCCGTCGAGTTCAATCCGGGCGCCGACATGCAGGCCGGGCTGTCGGCGGTCGAACAGGCCGTGGCCCAGGTCACTACCCTGCCCGAGGGAGCCGAGCGGCCGGTCATCAAGCGCATCGCCCATTACGACACGGTCAGCCGGCTCGTCGTCTCGGGGCCGTTCCCGCAAGCCTCGCTCAAAGCCATCGCCAAGCGCGTGCGCGACGAGTTGCTCGCCCGTGGCGCCGATAAGATCACCCTCTTCGGCGCCCGCGACAGCGAGGTCTGGATCGAGATCGACCAGGCCACCCTGCTCGAGCTTGATCTCACCTTGGAGGAGGTGGCGCGGGCGGTGGCGGCGAGCAGCGAGGATCTGCCCTCCGGCGATACCGGTGGCGCCGCCGAGCTGCAGATCCGCAGCGTCGGCAGTGGCCGCGATCCGGCTTCGCTGCGCGATATCGAAGTCCGTGCCACGGGCGGTGGCCAGAAGATCCTGCTCGGCGATATCGCGACCGTGCGCGATGCGGTCGAGGAAGGCGCGGCCATCGCGCTGCTCGACGGCATGCCGGCCATCGAGCTGCACATCCAGCGCGCCGTCGGCAACGATGCCCTGGAGCTGGCGGAAATCGTCAGGACCACCACGGCGGAGCTGGCGCCGACCTTGCCGGCGAGCTTGCGCATCGAGCAGTTCGACCTCAAGGCAAACCTGATCCAGGAGCGCATCAACCTGCTTTTGCGCAACGGTCTCGGTGGCCTGGTGCTGGTCGTCGGCGTGCTCTTCCTTTTCCTCAACGGCGGCGTCGCGCTGTGGGTCGCGGTCGGCATTCCGGTCTCGGTGATGGCGGCGCTCGCGGTGATGCTGGCAACCGGCCAGTCGATCAACATGGTCAGCCTGTTCGCCCTGATCATGATGATCGGCATTATCGTCGATGACGCCATCGTGGTCGGCGAACACGCCATGGCGCGCCGCCTTGGCGGCGCCGACAATCTCGCTGCCGCCGAAAGCGGCGCGCGGCGCATGCTGGCGCCGGTCATGGCGGCCTCGCTGACGACCATGGCGGCGTTCATTCCGGTGACCATCATCTCCGGCATCATTGGCGAGATATTGCGCGCCATTCCGCTGGTGGTGGTCGCCGTGCTGGCCGCCAGCCTGATCGAATGCTTTCTCGTGCTGCCGGGGCATCTGCGCGGTGCCTTGGTCGGCAATCCCGAGACGGCGTCGCGCTTCCGCCGCGCCTTCAATGCCGCCTTCGACCGTTTCCGCGCCGGCCCGTTTCGCCGTTTCGTCGGCTTCTGCGTCGAATGGCGCTGGGCGACGATCGCCGCCACCTTCGGCTCGCTGATCCTTTGCATCGGGCTTGTCGCCGGCGGTCGGGTGCAGTTCGTCTTCTTCCCTTCGCCCGAGGGCGACGTCGTCTATGCCAATTTCGGCTTTGCCCCGGGCACGCCGCGGCTGCGCTCCGAGGCCATGGTCGGCGAGCTCGAGCGCTCCCTGGCGGCCGCCCACGAGGCGCTCGGTGGCGAGGTGGTGCGCTTCGGTCTGGCCAAGATCGGCGTGCCGGTGGGTGGCCAGGGCGCATCACAGCAGGCCTCGGGTGATCATATTGGCGGCATGGTCGTCGAGCTGCTGCCCTCCGAGCGCCGCGCAGTGCGCACGGCAGAGCTGATCGAGGCCTGGCGGCGGCAGGTCGTCGATCGGCCGGGCCTCGAAACCCTGACCATCCGCGAGCGCCAGGGTGGCCCGCCGGGGCGCGATCTCGACGTGCGGCTGTCCGGCGGCGATGCCGCCACGCTCAAGGAGGCGGCGCTGGCCTTGAGCGAGCGTCTCGCCGCCTTCGCCGGCGTCAGCGACGCGGCCGACAATCTGCCCTGGGGCAAGCAGGAGCTGGTGCTCGAGGTGACACCGCGCGGGCGCGCCCTGGGCTTTACCAGCGAATCCGTCGGCCGCCAGGTGCGCCACGCCTTCGAAGGTGCCATCGCCAGCCGTTTCGCGCGTGGCGACGAAGAAGTGCTGGTGCGGGTGCAGCTGCCGCGCGGCGCCATCACGGCGGCGACCTTGCGCGGGCTCTATCTGCGCGGCCCCGGCGGCGGCGAGGTGCCCTTGAGCCAGGTGGTCAGCCTGCGCGCCGACCAGGGCTTTGCCGTTATCCGCCGCGAGGACGGCGTGCGCGAGGTCAGCGTCACCGCCGAGGTCGACGAGGCCGTCGGCAACCCCACCGAGCTGGTGGCGGCCTTGCAAGCCGACGTCATGCCCGGTTTCGCCGCGGCCCATGGCGTCGACTACCGCTTCGCCGGCAAGGCCGAGGAGCAGGCCGAGACCCTCGCCGACATGCGTCTCGGCGCGGTCTCCGGACTGGCCGCGATCTACATCATCCTGGCCTGGGTGTTCGCCAGCTATTCGCGGCCCCTGGTGGTCATGGCCATCATCCCGTTCGCCGGTGTCGGCGCCATACTCGGGCATTTGTTGCTGGGCTACGACGTGACCATTCTCAGCCTGATCGGCCTGCTCGGGGTTTCCGGCATCGTGGTCAACGACTCGATCATCCTTGTCACCACCATCGACCAGCGCTTGCGCGACGGCGAGCCCTTGCGCGAGGCCATCGCGGGCGGCGCCAGCGACCGCTTGCGCGCGGTTATCCTGACCTCGCTGACGACCATCGGCGGCCTCTTGCCGCTGCTGTCGGAAACCAGTCTGCAGGCGCAGTTCCTCAAGCCCATGGCGCTGACCATCGTTTTCGGCCTGTTGGCGACGACGGTGCTGGTGCTGATCGTGGTGCCGGCGCTGATCGCCATCCAGCA